>JALSIF010000001.1 GCA_026981635.1 bacterium
TTTGAAGGGTAAAGTACCCCTTCCCTCCCTCTCCCAGCTAGCTACCCGGTTTATCAGCTAGCCCCTGCCCAGGCCTGGCTTTTCCGGCTAAAAAAGGCCCTGTTTTTGGGCATAGTCCCTCAGCGGAGCAGGCACCTCGTCAAGGCTCTTGAATCGGGTACGAATCACCGGTATCTGGCGCCAGTTCTCCTCGGTTACCCGAGTCCTCTTCACCGGTTTAGTAAAGACACGGTCAAGTCCGCTGTTGAGGTCGTCAATCCACTTCTTCCGCTCTTCGGGGGTCATCTTCTCCACCTGGTTGTACTCCTCCTCCGAGATCATCACTATGAACTTGGAGACCGCAGGAGCACCACCGAGATGCCAGAAGGACTCGGCAAGAACGCCATCCGCCCCATAGATGCGAAGGTAGTAGACCCGAAGGCCATACTCCGGCCTGAGGTCCGCATTGCCGTAGCCAACCGCGTAGACGTCACGGTAGGCATCAACCAGCGATGGATCAGTCATCTCCTGAACATAGACATCGCCGCGGGAGAAGTTATCCCTCTTGCCGAACTGAAGCTCTTCCCCCCGGAGGGGATTGAACACAAAGGAGCTTTCGCCCTGAGCGGATGCCCTGTCAAGCATCTCGCGGGTAGGAAGCAAGCGATCTAACTTGATCCCATCGCCGAAGCTCCTGACCAGCATGCGGTCACTCTCACTCATCTCCTCCAAGGGAATCTGCTGGTGGGTGAGGTAGGGGCTGAGGCGGGGGTCAAGCTGGGCGATTCTCCTCACCTTCTGGAGATGGTCATACATGTAGAACTGGGCCCTGCTGCGCTGGCTAGCGGTCAGCTCCGCCAGGGGGTCGGCTGAAGAACTGGTGGAAGCCTGACTCCTGGGTGATGTGGTCTGGTCTGCCTTTTGGTCACATCCCCAGAAACCAGAGATCACCAGCAGGAAAAGCAAAGCCCCCGCCACTAAACCCAACCTCAGGTCTGTCTTCCTCCTCTCTCTTTTCATCTTTACACCTCCTTCTCCTTTGTTGCCTCACTCGTTGCTCATCAAACGGGCGTCAACAGTCCTGACAAATATTAACTACCAAGATTGGATATCCCTAGCCCTAGAGATGGACTCATTATCACTCCCTCCTGTCAGCAGTCGTTTCCAATTTGGTTGGGGGAATTTCCTCCTCACTACATATATACGCTTGAGATGGCCTTCAGGTTCCCGGCTTGCGGGAAAATTCTCCCAGGATTTTTCCCGGGTTGAGGATGCCCTGGGGGTCAAAGGCCCGCTTTAGGCGCGCCATGAGGGAAAGCTCCGCCTCACCGTACATCAGCCCAAGGTAGGCGGTCTTGGTCAGGCCCACCCCATGCTCACCGCTTATGGTCCCGCCAAGAGCTACCGCAGCTTCCATGAGCCTTTGGCGGAGCTCATCTATCCTCTCCCGGTCAACCTCGCCCGCCTGCTCCGGTGGTGAGAAGCCCTCAATGTGGAGGTTGCCGTCGCCGGCGTGGCCGTAGACGAAGAGGGCAAGCTCCGGGAGCAGTTTCTTCCAGCTGGAATAGATCTTTCCGATGAAGGCGGGCAGGGCGGTGCGGGGGACGCAGAGGTCCTCGTTTATAAGCTCCAGCCCCTGGGTGAAGA
The DNA here is from genome assembly GCA_026981635.1 of bacterium. Classification (GTDB taxonomy): domain Bacteria; phylum 4484-113; class 4484-113; order JALSIF01; family JALSIF01; genus JALSIF01. The sequence continues at coordinate 1,627 of JALSIF010000001.1, forward strand.
GGGCGCCGTGGAGGGACTTTCTTATCTGCCACACCCGCTCGCGCTCCCCCTCGGGGCAGGGGAGAAACCTCCCCCCGCCTTCCGACCGGGCGAGGACCTCCTCAACCTGGCCGAGCCTGCGGCGGGCCTCCTCCGGGGTGTCTCCCTCACACTCCACCAGGAGCAGACACCAGCGTCCCTGGGCAAGCTCCTCCCTGCCCACCCCGGGGAGGGAGAGGCGCTGGGTCTCGGCCACCAGCCTGACGCAGGAGCGGTCCATGAACTCCAGGGCACGCAGAGGGAGGCGGTGGCGGACCAGGGTGGCGGCGGCGCTGAGGGCACCGCTCTCTTCTGCATAGAGTACAGTCGCAGTGGCCAGGGCGTCGGGCAGGGGGGTCAGTTTCAGGGCGATCTGGGTGATTATCCCCAAGGTGCCCTCGCTTCCCACCATGAGGCTGACCAGGTCGTAGCCGGCCACATCCTTGCGGGTGGCCCGGCCCACCTGGATCACCTCGCCGGTGCCGATCACCGCCCGCAGGGCCAGCACCTGGTCCCGGGTCACCCCATAGCGCACCGCCAGCATCCCGCCTGCATTCTCCGCCACCGTCCCGCCCACCGTGCAGAAGGCGGAGCTTCCCGGGTCGGCGGCATACTGGAGGTTGTGCTTAGCGGCGATGCGGTTTAGCTCCCCCACCACCATGCCCGGCTCCACCACCGCCACCTGCTCGTCGGGGTCCAGGGAGAGGAGCCGGTTCATCCGGTTTAGGTCCAGCACCAGCCCGCCCGAAGCCGGCACCGCTCCGCCGGTAAGGCCGCTTGCCGCCCCTCGCGGGGTGAGGGGGACCGAGTGGGCAAGGCAGGCGCGCACTATCTCCACCACCTCGGCTTCACTTTCCGGCTGGGCCACTGCCAGGGGGAGGCGAGTAAGCTTGCTTGCGTCGCGGGAGTAGGCGACGAGGTCCTCCCGCTCGGTGAGAAGGCGATCACCGAGCAGTCTGCGGAGATGGGCGATAAGCTCAGCCTGGGACATGGCCTCTGGAGTGTAATCATAGGGCAGGTCCCGGTGAACAGGGGAGGGACCGGGGACAGTCAGTAGAGGAAGACTTACCTGATGGAGGCAAGCACTATGGGGGCAAAGATTCCCAGCTGGACCCGGAGAGGGGCAGGCTTTTTGGTGGCAGGACTGACTGCAGCCCTGCTGGTCATGGTGGGGGCGGGCCCCTCGCAAAGCCAGGCGGGGCAAAGGGACAAGGAAACCTATGTGACGGTCTACAACGGCGGCTTCGGCCTGGTCAGGCAGATCATGGCGGTAAGCCTCCCCAAGGGGGAGAGCAGGCTGGAGATGACCGAGGTGGCGGCCCGGCTGGAGCCGCCCTCGGTGAAGTTTGCCCCCCTGGGGGGAAGCGGCTTTACTGTCTTGGAGCAGAACTTTGACTACGACCTGGTGGGGTCGGGAAAGCTCCTCAGCAAGTACATCGGCCAAACCATCGGCCTACGGATGGAGGACGGCACCCTGAGACAGGTAAAGCTTCTGGCGGTGGAGGGGGGCCGGCTGGTGGTGCAGGAGGGAGATAGGATCCTCATTGATCCGGAGGGGAAGGTTGAGCTGCCCCCCGCCCTGGGGACCCTGCGGCTAAAGCCCACCCTGAGCTGGGTAGTGGAGGCTCCCCGCCCCTACCGGGGCAAGGCGGAGCTTACCTACCTCACCCAGGGGATCTCCTGGGAGGCCGACTACATCCTGGCCCTCACCCCGGACGAGGAGGCCGCCTCCCTGGACGGCTGGATCACCCTGACCAACAACAGCGGGGCAAGCTACCTAGGGGCAAGGGTGAAGCTGGTTGCGGGTGAGGTGAGCCGGGCGCGGCCGCCCTACGAGGTGATGCGGGGAATGGCAGCAGAGGCCAAGGCGGCCCCCGGGGTCTCGGAGGAGCAGTTCTTTGAGTACCACCTCTACACCCTGGAGCGCCCCACCGACATCCTGGACCGCCAGCAGAAGCAGGTGAAGCTGCTTTCTGCGCCCAGGGTAAAGATCAGCAAGGAGTACCTGCTTCAGCGCTCGGGGGATGTGGCGGTGACGGTCATCTTTACCAACTCCGAGGAGGCGGGCCTGGGGCTTCCCCTGCCCAAGGGGAAGGTCAAGGTGATGAAGCAGGACTCAAGCGGCAGCCTGCAGCTGGTGGGGGAGGACTGGATCCAGCACACCCCCAAAGATGAGACGGTAAGGCTCAGGGTGGGGACCGCCTTTGACATCAAGGGGACGGTCACCCTGACCGAGCAGAAGAAGCTCAGCAAGGACGTGTGGCGCTACTCCTACCGGGTGGAAGTCAGGAACCACAAGGATGAGCCGGTGGTGGTGAAGTATCGCCACTTTGTGAGCTACAACTTTGAGATCTTAAAGGAGAGCCTGCCCCACAAGAAGGTGGAGAACAACCAGGTGGAGTGGGACATCCCGGTGCCGGCAGAGGGCAAGAAGGTGCTCACCTTCACCTACCTGCAGGGCCAGGGAGTAGGGGTGCCTGTGCTCATGCCCTAAGGGTCTCTAGCCCTCCCCGGTTTCATCAAACAGGCCAGGTTCCCCGCCGATTGACGGAGGAGGGGGGAGGCCTAGCAGCTCAAAGGCCCGGCGGGTGGCCACCCGGCCGCGGGGGGTACGCTTGATGAAGCCCATCTGGATGAGGTAGGGCTCGTAGACCTCGCTCAGGGTGTCGCGTTCCTCGCCCAGGGCGGCGGCCAGGGTGTCCAGGCCCACCGGCCCGCCCTCAAACTTCTCCACGATGGTCTCCAGGATGCGGCGGTCCATCCGGTCAAGGCCGTGCTCGTCCACCCCGGCCAGGGTGAGGGCGCGGTCCACATCCTCCTCCTCCGCCTGGGGCTTGCCCTCCACCTGAACCCAGTCGCGCACTCGCTTGAGCAGGCGGATGGCGATGCGGGGCGTGCCCCGACCGCGCCGGGCCAGGGCTTCCACCGCCTGGTCGCTGATGGCAAGCTCCAGCACCCGGGCGGCCCGGCGGATGATCACCGCCAGCTCCTCCGGAGTGTAGGGGGAGAAGTGGAAGGTGTGGCCGAAGCGGGAGCGCATGGGCCCGGTGAGCAGTCCGCTTCGGGTGGTGGCCCCGATGAGGGTGAAGGGCTCAAGCTCAAGGCGCACCGTGCGGGCCCCCGGCCCCTGGCCGATGACCACGTCCACCCGAAAGTCCTCCATGGCCGGGTAAAGGGTCTCCTCCACCGGCCGGGAGAGGCGGTGGACCTCGTCAATGAAGAGCACATCCCCCCGCTCCAGGGAGGTGAGGATGGAAACCAGGTCGCCGGTCCGCTCCAGCACCGGCCCGCTGGTGGCGATGAGCCGGCTGCCCAGCTCCTCAGCGATGACATAGGCCAGGGTGGTCTTGCCCAGTCCGGGGGGACCGGCAAGCAGAATATGCTCCAGCGGCTCGCTCCGCGCCCGGGCCGCCTTGAGCATCACCCCAAGCTGGCGCACCAGGTCGGCCTTGATCCTGCCGCCGGCGGAAAACTCCTCCAGAGTGCGGGGTCTTAGCTCTGCCGGAGCATAAATATCCGCCGGCTGGGGCTCGGAGCCTATCAGGCGGCCTTCGCCTTCCATGCTAGGGGCATTCTAACAGCCACCATAAGGGACTAGAATAGGGGGGAGGATGAAGATGCTCGGCCCCGTGAGGCTCTCGCTGATACTCATTTTCACGGTGGCTCTGGTCACCCTTTCTTCCTGCCCCAAGGAGAAGGAACCCGAGGGCGGACCTGCCCCAACCTCAGCAAAGATGCAGGCCGAGCAGCAGGAGGAGGTGAGCAAGGTGGCAAGGCTTAGGCTAAGCTCTCCCGCCTTTGAGCACGGTCAGCCCATCCCCTCCCGCTATACGGCGGACGGCGAGGATATAAGTCCACCCCTGGTGATTGAGGGAATCCCGCCGGGGACCAAGAGCCTGGTGCTTATCATGGACGACCCCGACGCACCCATCGGCCTGTGGGTCCACTGGGTGGTCTTTAACATCCCGCCCGACACCACCAAGATTGAGGAGGGGGTGGAGCCGCCGGGGACCCCGGGGACAAACAGCTGGCGCCGCACCGGCTACGGGGGCCCTGCACCGCCCAGCGGTACCCACCGCTACTTCTTCAGGGTCTACGCCCTGGACACCGTGCTGGACCTTTCCGAGGGGGCAAACAAGCGCCAGGTGGAGCACGCCATGGAGGGCCACATCCTGGCCATGGGCGAGCTTATGGGCACCTACTCCCGCAAGCGCTGAGGCGGGAAAGGGCTCACCGAAAGAGGGGAAACCAGCCGGGAAAAGCTCAGACAAAGGGCTGGGAGATGACGACATCAGGCAAAGCCCCAGCGCACAGAGAAGGGGTCTGGCGAGGGAAAAAAAATAAACCCGCCCCCGGAGGGGCGGGACGGGATGAATGAGAGCGAACCCACCTAAGTATACCCCAAATGGGCCCAAAGTGTTTACACCGGCCCTAGTAGGGGGGTCCTAGGGCTTCAAATTCTTCTAATAACTTTTTCAGATCATTTATATAATTTAATCTAGATTTATATATCTTCTTGATTTTATCTTCGCAGTCCGGATTCATGAAAGCATGTGAAATACAATTTCTTTTATCTCTAATTTTATCTGTTAACTGAGCAGCAAGTGCAAGATTATCATCTTTATATTCTTTATTTATAATCTTTCTTACCAGTTCGTTCGTTTTTTCTCTTTCATATCTATCAAGAACATATTCTGAATGTCTAAATCTATTCTCAATAATCCAACTAATCACTCCTTCCCTTAATTGAGTAAAGAACGCGGATAATCGCCTATTCTCTAGCGCCTGGCGAGCTAATTCCTTGTGATAAGTATAGTATGTTAACGGATTAGAAGATATATTGTCTGTAGATTCTTTAAGTCTTGAGATTATTCTATTAAATGCATGAGCAAAATACCCATAATCAGGATGATTACTCATAATTTCACTTACTGACTTGTCAAGTGAATTGTATATAGTATTTATATCTTTTCGAAGCTTTACTGTGTCTGATAATAATAAGATATTTGAATATATTTCTAGACTCCTCTTTATCTGATAGAATGGATTTCGTCTCCTTATTTGATTACTTAATGAGGTTAATATAGTCTCAATGTTCTCACTTATACCAGAGTTAATTAGCTCTCTCACCGAGTAAGCAAGTTGACTAGCAAGAATAAGGTTGCTGATATCGATAATATCGGCATAATTGCTGTTTGTATATCTGCTTTCCATAACATAGAATATCTTGGTTAGATTTTCTAATTTATCCATACTTACCAAAATGAAAAATATTGTATTTATCAGTAGTACTGGATGTATTCTAAAGCTGTGGGTAATATCAAGATGAATCTCTATATTATAGTTATCAGAGAATAGACGAATGATCAATTTTGAGATTGTATTTATCATTTCATTTACTTCTTGATTATTTGCACAGGTTGGAACAGTAATAAACTCTAACTTATTTTCAACATAGTTATCAATCACACCGAGATGGCTATTGACTTTAAAATGACCATGTAGATGAGGTAGGCTTTTCCGCTTT
>JALSIF010000002.1 GCA_026981635.1 bacterium
GTACATGGGCGTCCAGCGCTCCACCTTCCTCATTGACCCGCAGGGAAAGATCGCCAAGGTGTGGGAGAAGGTGAACCCCGACGGCCACGCCGAGGAGGTCATCCAGGCCCTAAGGGAGCTCACCCGGGGCTGACCAGAAAGCTTTCTAGCGCTGAAGCCGAGATAGCAAGGCCTCAACGATGCCGCCCAGCTCCCGCTCAAGCCTCCTTCGCTCCGCCGGGGGGATGTCGCTTAGGTCAAAGTAGACCCTCACCCCAAACACCTCCGCCCCCTCCGGCGAAAGCATCACCACCGGAGGTACCTCACCTGTACCTTCCCTAGCTGGTCTTTTCATCGTAGGCCTAACCGATTGCCCCCGCGGCGGCCTGGGGCTGGCCCTGGCGGTAGTTTTCACCATGGAAGGACTGGAAGTAGGATGGGATTGCCCCCCATCCCCCGCCAGCTTTTTCTTAGAACCGCTTGCCTCGGTCAAGACCGGGTGGGGTGAAAGCTTCAAGTAGGCCCGCTGGTAGGGTCGGTCAAGTTCGGCCGGCTCAATGGCGGCAAGCCCCAGGGCGTAGAGGCGGAGGTTTATCAGACCCAGGTGGTCAAAGAGGTAGATGCAGGGGCCGCCCTTACAGCGCCCCCCATACTTGGCCCTAAGGGTCTTTCCCCTAAGCTCCTCCTCCAGCCAGCGGGCAAGACTCTTGTATCTTCCCCCGCTTGCCCTGGCGATGCGCTCCCCCCCGTAGGGGAGCACCCCGGCCAGGTTGACCCACTGGGCCCCACCCCCCGGCCGCCGGATGAGCATCCTCAGCCGCTCGCCCTGCCTTACGGTCAGCACCTCAACCGGAAAGGCTCCCACTCCAGGCTCAATGGCCCAGGCGGGTCGGGGCGGGGGCTGCTTCTCGGCCAGCTCTCTTGCGATCTCCTCCGGGGTGGGCTCCTCAAAGGCCACCAGCCGGGCCGACGGGGAAAGCTTCATCTCCCGCTCCATGGAGAGGCTCAGGGTGGCCAGGGAGACTGCCGCCACCCAGCTCACCAGCAGGACCACCAGGGTGGTAGCCACCAGCGCCACCGGCTATCCCTCCCCCTCCCTGCTCATCTGCTGGAGGGCATAGTCGGTAAAGATCACCTCCCAGAGGCGGTCGCTGAGGTAGCGCTCCACCCCGCGAAAGATGCCCACCAGGGTGCCGTCGGGCCGATAAAGCACGATCAGCGGTATGCCCAATTCCTCCAGCTTGTAAGTCTTTCCGGTCCTCACCCCTAGCGGGTCAAGCACGATGGGGAAGGAGAAGTTTCGCTCCTCCACATAGGGGATGAGCTCCCTCTCCCCCAGGGCGTCAATGGCCACCCCGATGATGCGGGCGGGGATGCGCCGCTTCCCATCCAGCCTGCCCCGCTCAGGAATGGAGAGATAGAACTCCTCCACCGCAGGAAGCTCCAGCTCGGCCAGGGGGCAGGTGGAGGAGAAGAAGACCACCGCCGTGTAGTAGCCGCGGGCAAACTCGGAGAGGCGGATCTTGCTGCGGGGCTCACCCAGGCGGGGAAGCTCAAAGTCGGCCTCCCCAACCGAGCTGAACTCATACCACTCCTGCTTCTCCGCCGGATAGTAGCGGGCAAGGGCGGGAGGGGCCGAGGTGGCAAGGGCGATCCCGCCAAGGAGGATTGCGCCAAGAAATCTTATGCCGGTTCCCATTTTGCTTCCTTTATACCTGACCTCACCTCGGTTGATAAAGTTCGCTTTGTGCGGATGCTCATTATCACCCGGGGTGGAGGAGACTTTGCCACCGGCCACCTCCACCGCCAGCTATACCTCCTCCGCGAGCTTGAGACTGGCCTGGGGGAAAGGGATCTTTCCCCCCAGGCAGTAATCCTTGCCAACCCCCACCCAGTCTGCTACCGCTTCTTCACCGGGGCCTTCTCCACATCCCTGCCCTGCTCAATCCACTTTGCAGACACGCCGCAGAAGCTCCTTGACAGTACCGGTAGAAGCCGGTTTGACCTGGTCATTACTGACCTGCTGGAGCTTGATCCACCCCTGATGGATATGCTCTCTGACCTTCCTAGCCTGCCCAAGGTGATCTTTGACGATCCCAGGCCACTTCCCTTTCCTGCTCTCCGGATAAACAGCCTGGTCATCCCCCCTGAAATACCTTCCGGTGAGAGCTCCCGCTGGAAGGTGGGCAACCGCTACCTGGTGCTGAATCCTGTCCTAAGGGAGATTGAGCCTCCACCGGCGCAAGAGCGGCGGGGAGTGGTGGCAACCTTCGGGGGAAGCGACCCCCACCACCTGAGCGAGGCCCTGCTGGAGCTGGCAAGGAAGGAAGAAGAAAGCTTTGCCCCCCTCCTTCCCCTGACTCTGGTGGTGGGGTCAGGAAAGGTCCTAGAAGGTCTCCAGCCTCCCCCCCTGGTTGACCTGCTCATAAGCCCGCCCGACTTTCACCGCCGCCTGGCTGGGGCCAGCCTAGCCATAACCACCGGCGGGATAACTGCCTTTGAGGCCGCCTGCTTGGGGACTCCCTTGGTGGGCACCGCAAGGAGCGGGCATGAGCTGGCAAACCTCCGCCGCCTCTCCGGGGCGGCCATTGTCATAGACGCCACCTGCCGCCTTGACCGGCCTGTGGAGGTGTTGAGGGAGACCCTCCTAGCCGCCCTGGAACTGCTTCATGAGCCTGCAAGGCTCGCCCAGATGGGAAGCTGGGGAAGGAGCCAGGTTGACCCCCTGGGAGCTAGGCGGGTCTGGCAGGAGATCCTAAGCTGGATGAAAGAGGGAGGCTAGGGGGAAGCCTTCACCAGCTCTTCTTCAAACTCAGCCTCCAGGGTGGTGGAAGCGATCTCCCCTCCCCCCAGCACCAGCTCCTCCCGGTAGAGGACCGCCCACTGGCCGGGGGCCACCGCCTCCAAAGGCTCCTCTAGCTCTATCAGCGGCTGGCCTCCGTCCAGAACCAGCCGCCCCGGCACCGGCCGCTGGCGGTAGCGGGCCTGAACCTGATAGACCTCCCCCGGCTGCAGCGAACCGGGGGTAATCTCGTTTAGCTCCCGCAGGCGGATCTGCCTTACCGGCAGCAGGAAGCGGGGCCCCACATAGACCGTCCTGCTCTCCGGGTCAATCCGGTAGACGTAGACCCGCTCTCCCGCCGAGACCCCGATGGAGCGCTGTCCGATGGTGAAGTGCTCAATCCCCTCATGCTCCCCCAACACCCTTCCGCGGTAGTCAACGATCAGCCCCCTGCCGTTGGCACCGGCCCCCAGCCGCTCGCGGATGAACTCCCGTCGGCTGCGGTAGTCCTCCAGGAAGCAGATGTCCTGGCTCTCCGGCTTTCTGGCGGTAACCAGACCCTCCTCCTCGGCGATCCCCCTTACCTCCCCCTTGGTGAGCTCGCCCACCGGAAAGATGAGCCGGCCAAGCTGCTTAGGGGTGATGCAGGCCAGAAAGTAGCTCTGGTCCTTGCTCCGGTCAGCTCCCCGGGCAAGGTAAAGCCTGCCCTCCCGCTCCACGGTGCGGGCGTAGTGGCCGGTGGCAAGAAGCTCCGCCCCCAGGTCGCGGGCGATCCTAAGCATCAGATCAAACTTGACGAACCGGTTGCAGGCGATGCAGGGGTTGGGGGTAAGGCCACGTCGGTAGTAATCAACGAAGCTCTCAATCACCATGCGGGAGAAGGGCTCGCGAAGATTCACCGTGTAGTGGCGTATACCCAGGCGCTCGCAGACCCGCTTGGCATCACCGGTAGCAATGAGGGAGCAGCAGCGGCCACCGGTGGTGCGGCCAAGGAGATCGGCGGTCATCCCAATCACCTCATATCCCTGCCGCACGAGAAGCAGGGCGGCCACCGACGAGTCAACCCCGCCGCTCATGGCCACCACCACCCGCCTGTTGCTACCCGCTCCCATCGTTCCTACGCCATCTAACCTACCCTGATTCCTTGCCGCAGTGTCCTAACCACCCTAACCACCCGCTCTGCCGCCCACTCCACATCTTCCATGGTGTTAGTGAGCCCGAAGCTGAAGCGGACCGCACTCCTAGCCCGCTCATCACCCACCCCGATTGCCCTGAGCACGTGGCTTACCTCCAGCGAGCCCGAGGTGCAGGCGCTTCCCGCACTGCAGGCCACCCCCTCAAGGTCAAGCCTCAGCACCAAGGTTTCGCTGGACAGGCCGGGAAAGCTCAGGTTGGAGATGCCCTCCGCCCGCCGTTGGGGATCGCCGTTTACCACCGCCCCCACCTCGGCGGCGAGCACCATCTCCTCAAAGCGGTCCCGCATCTCTCTGATGCGCTGGGCATAATCCCTGCGCTCCGCCAGTAGCATCTCCAGGGCCATCGCCCCTCCCCCGATGGCGGGCAAGTTGTGGGTTCCCGCCCTCAGGTCAAACTCGTGGGCTCCACCCCGCACTACTCCCATCAGGGGGACCTCGCCCTTCCTAATCAGCACTCCCACCCCCTTGGGGCCATAGAACTTGTGGCAGGCGATAGTGATGAGGTCAGCGGGAAAGTCCCGCAGGTCAAACCCCGGATGGGCCACCGCTTGAACGGCGTCGCAGTGGAAAGTAACCCCCCGCTCCCTTAGGGCCGCATAGATCTCCCCGATGGGCTGGATGGTGCCCAGCTCGTTGTTGACCGCCATTACCGAGACCAGCACGGTGTCCTCCCTCACCGCCGCCAAGACCCGCTCAGTCTCTGCCACCCCCGAAGGCCCCACCTCAACCAAGGTCACCTCCATCCCCAGCCTCCGGGCCAGTTCAAGGTGGTGGAGGACCGAGTGGTGCTCAATGGTGAGGGAGACCAGGTGCCCCCTAAGTTCCCTGGCCAGGGCGGTCCCCAGGATGGCCAGGCCGTTGGCCTCGCTTCCGCAGGCGGTGAATATCACCCCTTGGGGGGGGACACCAAAGGCACGGGCAAAGGTATCCCGCGACCGCTCAAGCTCCGAGCGGGCAGCCTGCCCGGGGGTGTGGACGCTTTCCGGGTTGGCCGGGTAGCGCCAGGCCAGCTCCGCCATCCGCTCTACCACCTCCCGCCGGGGTGGCGTGGTGGCGGCGTGGTCCAGATAGATGGACTCAACCATGGCTCCCCTCTACCCCGCTAGGCTTTTTCCGCCTGTGGCCCTATCTCCAGGAGCTGATTAACCTTCTCCCGCAGATAGTCCTCACTATGGACTCCGGTGGTCCTGCCCACTCGCCTGCCTGCCCGATAGAAGAGCAGGGTAGGCACAGTAAGCACCCCCAGGCGGTAGGCCGAAGTGGGAAACTCGTCAACATTGATCTCCAGGAACTCCACCAGCCCCTCAAACTCCTCCCGGAGCTGGCGTACGATGGGCTGGAGATACTTGCTGGGCGCCGACCAGGGGGAGGTAAAGACCACGATTACCGGCCCCTCGTGGTGCTGGAGGAAGCTCTCCAGCGCCCCGTCCACCAGCTCAGCCTGGGAGATGGCCATCGGGGATATCTTAACCGCCCGGGGAGGCATAGGGGCAGGGAAAGAAATAGAAACGCCCCGCGGGAGCCGGTCAGCGGGAGTTCACCTCGAGCCTGGCCTACCAGGTGGGTGTCCAGCGGAGGGCCCACGGGCACACTCCGTCGAGGACCCCCTCATGCTCGGGTGTTGGCTCCGTGACTCTTCCCGCCTTTCGCACTCCGCAGGGCTAGAGGGATTATATCCAAGCCACCACAGCCACGAGGGGTCGCTCAGGCTGAGCCTTTATCGCCCTCCGGCATTACCACCCTGAGACCGCTGTCACCCACCTCAATCAGGTCCCCATCGGCAAGCAGCCTAGCCTCGCTTATGCGGCTGCCATTCACGTAGGTGCCGTTTGTGCTGCCCAGGTCCCTGATCTCAAGCCCCACCGGGGACAGGCTGAACTCAGCGTGGAGACGGGATACCCGAGGGTCGTTCAGCCTTATCTCCACCCCCTCACCCCGACCCAGTCGCCAGGGTCCCTCTCCGGTGAGGGGGAAAAAGCTGCCCGCCTGCTCTCCTGCCACCACCGAGAGACCTCGCCGTACTGCCTGGGCCGGCCCCTCCGCCTTATGGGCGGCTGGCTCCCCCGCTGGAGACTCCGCTGTGGGTGGGGAGACTTGCCCAGGAAAGGCTGTCTCACCCGGCGAGGGGCTGGAAGCCACCCCAGCCGGTGGGGGGGATACCGGAGCAGGCGCTGCCTTCTCCTTGGGTCGGGGCGGCGGGGGTGCACCCCCTACCCCAGCGTGAAGCTCCCGGAAGGCCAGAAAAAGGTTGAGCAGGGCAAAGACCAGCACGCCCGCTGCCGCCAGGATGAAGCGGTCGCTAACCTGAAGCACCACCTCTCCCCTGACCATCCGGTAGCCGCTGATGAGAAAGCCCAGCTCCCCCAGCATCCCCAGGTTGACCAGCAGAAATCCCCAGCCCGCCTCCTCCATCAGGCTCCAAATCAGGAGTAGCACCAGCCCGCCTCCCAGCATGAAGAGGGCGGCCAGGCGGGGCTCATGTAGTATCACCTGGGGTTGGGCAAGACTGGCCAGAAGCTCATAGCCCGAGACCGATACGGCGGCAACCAGAAAGAGACTGGAGAGCCACTTCACTGGCCTAAGCTTCCTCCTCCCATCGGTTTGGGGGGTTGTTCAACCATCTAGCGGCGCTTGCGACGCCTGAGCATCCTGCGCTGGCGTCGGTTGAGGGGCTGGGGCGCCCCCCTCATCTCCGCCGTCCGGTCCTGGGCGGCCACCGCCGCTCCCGCCTTCTCCCGCTCCTGGCGGCGAAGCTCCCTGATCTCTTCTGCCACCCCATACTCGGGCTGGCGGGCCGCCTCGGCGTAGTTGTCCCCCCGCTCGCGGAAGACCCTGCGCCGCTCCAGGGTCTTCCTCAGTGGCTCAACGTTGATCTGGGCCCTAAATAGGGTGCTTACGACCTCCTTTTGGATCTCCGCCTTGAGCTGCTCAAACATCTCAAAGGCTTCCTTGGAGTAGACCACGATGGGGTCAATCTGGCCATAGCCCCTAAGCCTTACCCCCTCGCGCAGCTGCTCCATGGCGTTGAGGTGCTCAATCCACAGGCGGTCAATGGTGCGAAGCATCACCACCCGCTCAAGCTCCCGCATCCAGTTGGGCCCTTCCACCCCCAGTTCCTGCTGGATGCGCAGCACCTCCTCCTCCTTCTCC
>JALSIF010000003.1 GCA_026981635.1 bacterium
GGGTATAGCCTCCCTCCTTGGGAGCGACCAGCAGGTTCTTTAGCCGGATGTTGCCAAATGTCCCCCGGATCATCACCTCGTGGTTGCCCCGGCGGGAGCCGAAGGAGTTGAACTCGGCCGGCTTTACTCCCTTGTCTATCAGGTACTGACCGGCAGGACTGTCCACCGGAATGGTGCCGGCGGGGGAGATGTGGTCGGTGGTTACGCTGTCACCGAGGAGCACCAGCACCCGGGCGTCCACGATGTCCTCCAGCGGCTTGGGGGAGGTGCCCATCCCCTCAAAGAAGGGGGGGCGGCGGATGTAGGTGGAGAGGGGGCTCCACTCAAAGCGGACCGACTGGCTGGTCTCCAGCCGCTGCCACTCCTCGTCTCCCTCAAAGACCCGGGCATACTCGTGGCGGAACATCTGCGGATCAATGGCCTGGTGGATGGCCTGGCGGATCTCCTCCGGGGTGGGCCAGATTTCCCTCAGGTAGATGGGCTGGCCGTTGGGGTCGTGACCCAGGGGCTCCTCCTCCAGGTCAATGTCAACCCGTCCGGCCAGGGCGAAGGCCACCACCAGCATGGGGGAGGCCAGGTAGTTGGCCCGGGTGTGGGGGTTGATGCGGCCCTCAAAGTTGCGGTTGCCCGAAAGCACCGCCACCGCCACCAGGTTGCCCTGCTCTATGGCCTTCACGATGGGCTCGGGGAGGGGGCCGGAGTTGCCGATGCAGGTGGTGCAGCCGTAGCCCACCAGGTGGAAGCCGAGGGCCTCCAGGTAGGGGGTGAGGCCGGCCCGCTCCAGGTAGTCGGTGACCACCTTGGAGCCGGGGGCCAGGGAGGTCTTCACCCAGGGCTTGCGGTCAAGCCCCTTCTCCACCGCCTTCTTGGCCAGAAGGCCCGCCCCCAGCATGACGCTGGGGTTGCTGGTGTTGGTGCAGGAGGTGATGGCGGCGATCACCACCGAGCCGTGGGTGAGGCTCACCTGGGTGCCGTCAAGCTCCACCCGCACCTGGGTGGCAAGCTCCTCCTCGGCAAGCTCGTAGCCGTACTCACTGGTGGGCTTTGTGAGGTAGTCGCGGAAGCTCTCCTTGAGCTTGCTTAGCGACACCCGGTCCTGGGGGCGCTTGGGACCGGCCAGGCTGGGCTCCACCTGGCCCATGTCCAGCTCCACCACCTCGGAGAAGGTGGGGTCCGGAGTCTGGTCGGTCCTAAACAGGCCCACCTCCCTTAGGTAGCGCTCCACCAGCTCCACGTGGGCCGGGTCGCGGCCGGTAAGCCGGAGATAGGCCAGGGTCTCCTCGTCCACCGGGAAGAAGGTCTGGGTGCAGCCGAACTCGGGGCTCATGTTGGCGATGGTGGCCCGGTCGGCCACGGTGAGGCTGGAAAGACCGGGGCCGAACACCTCCACGAACTTGCCCACCACCCCGTGGGCGCGGAGCAGCTCGGTGATGGTGAGGACCAGGTCGGTGGCGGTGGCCCCCTCGGGGAGCTGGCCGACGAGTTTTAGGCCCACCACCCGGGGGGCGGGCAGGTAGTAGGGCTGGCCCAGCATCACCGCCTCGGCCTCAATCCCGCCCACTCCCCAGCCAAACACCCCCAGGCCGTTGACCATGGTGGTGTGGCTGTCGGTACCCACCAGGGTGTCGGGGAAGGCGGTGGGGCGGCCCTCCACCTCGCGCAGGTGGACCACCTGGGAGAGGTACTCCAGGTTTACCTGGTGGACGATGCCGGTCCCGGGGGGGACCACCCGGAAGTTGCTGAGGGACTGCTGGGCCCACTTGAGCACCTGGTAGCGCTCGCGGTTGCGCTCGTATTCCCGCTTCACATTCAGCAGGTGGGCAAGCAGAGTTCCGAAGTAGTCCACCTGGACCGAGTGGTCAATCACCAGGTCGCAGGGGATGACCGGGTTGATCGCCTCCGGGTCGCCGCCCAGCTCGGCCAGGGCGTCGCGCATGGCGGCAAGGTCCACCACCACCGGCACGCCGGTAAAGTCCTGCAGGACCACCCGGGAGATGATCAGCGGCACGTCGGTCTCCGGCGGGTCGGGCTGCCAGGCGGCAAGCCTCTCCACGTGCTCCGGCTTTACCCGGAAGTCGTCCACGTTGCGGATGAGGCTCTCCAGCATGATGCGCACGGTGAAGGGGAGGCGGGAGATCTCACCCAGGCCCTGATCTTCCAGGACATTGATGTCGTAGATCTCCACCTTGCCCTGGGAGGTCTCAATGGTGCGGCGGGCACCGAAGTGGTCGCGTGTCTGCATCTCTTGGCTCGTTACCTCCCTGGCTGGTTTTCCACTGGCTTGGATAAAAACCCGAGACCTGGCACTTTCTGTCCCCTCGGGTGAGCTCTCACTAAGGATACCCTATCCCTCCCTCCGGCGAGGAAGTGGCGGGGAGCCTAGGCGAGGGCCAGAAATGGAAAGACCCCACCGAAGTGGGGTCAGAGGTGCCGGCGATGACCTACTTTCCCACGGGGTCGCCCCCGCAGTATCATCGGCGCTGGGAGGCTTAGCTTCCGGGTTCGGAATGGTTCCGGGCGTTTCCCTCCCGCTATCGTCACCGGCACCAGAGTTATATACCACTCCTGCCCGATTGTCAATCGCACTCCTTTCGGGCTAGAGGTTTGCCCACGGGTCGGGCAGGGGGTTTCCCTCCTCGTCCACCGGGCCGGTGAGCTGGTAGTGGTAGACGTTGGCGACCCCCTCTATGTAGCAGGTGCCGAAGTAGGGGTAGAAGGAGAGCCACTGGTCATCCTCGGTAAGCACCATCAGCCTCAGGTTCTCGGCCCGGATGCGCACGTTGTAGCGGGGGATGAAGGGGAGGGAGTCGTATTCGTTTAGGTGGGGGTCGTCGCCCATTCCCAGGCGGAAGTAGAAGGTCCAGCGGGGCTTGTCGCGTACCTTGTCCTCCACCTCGTAAAGGTCGATCCGGTAGCGCACCCCCTCGCCTACGTAGGCGGGAAGGACGGTGGGGTCGCCGCCGAAGACCTCGTCTGCGATCTCCTTCAGGTCCTGACGGGTGGCCAGGGTTCTTCCGTCAATCTTTGGCATGGCGATGGCTCCTCTGGGAACCCTTGGGTAGGGGCCTACTATATCAAGCGGGCAGGCTTTTCACCCACCCTGCGGGACGGGGTGGACTAAAATCCTTTCAGCTTGGGCTCCCTTTTTAGAGCGGTGCTGGAGACCGACTGGGGGGGCTACTTCCTCAGCCGGCGGATGCTTTTTTTCCTCATGGCCCTGGGGGTGATACTGGTGGCGGTTGGGGTGCGCGACCTTATCCGCCGGCGGCTGGTGAGGCCCGAGTTTCGGGTAAGCCCGCTCGTTCCCCTTCTCTTCCTGGGGATTGGGATAGCGGCGGTGGCGCTGAGCGTCTTCTGGCTGCTGAGGGAGTTTCCCGAGCTTCGGGCGCTTATCTTCGGCTAGGCCCGGGCGCCCTGGCCGGTCTCTTCCATCAGGTGGGGGCAGAAGGCCTGGCAGATGGCGGAAAGGAGCGACCAGGCCGCCTCGGCCCCCTCTTCGGCGGCCCGCTCGGCCTCCGCGGCATCCTCCGGAGTCTGGATTAGGCTGGCGATAAGCTCAAGCTCCTCCTCCCGGTGGCGTATATCCGCCTCCTGGTGGACCCTGAAGTAGGCGGTGGTCTTGGGGTCGGTGATGCCGAAGTATTCCCTGAGCCCCTCAAGCTTTGCCGCGCTCACTTCGGGGATCTGGCTCTCGTAGGCATAGAGGGCGGCCAGGCCCGAGAGGGGCGAGCGGGCTGAGAGGCCGCGAAACTTGGCCACCGCCTGCCTCACTCCGATGAGGCCCGGGTTCTGCCTCACCCGCTCCCGGTCAAGCCCCAGCCCCTCGGCGAAGTCCAGCCAGAGGGTGAGGTGATCGGGGACCCCGTCCGCCCCCAGGTCCTCCTCCACCAGATTTCTTAGCACCACCTGGCGGAGCTCCGGGTCATCCAGCCCGGCGTGGACCAGACTGAGGTAAGTGGGGAAGGCACGCACATGGACGTAGTACTCGCGGGCGTAGCCGCAAAGCTCGTCCAGGCTGAGCCTGCCCGCACTCCATGCCTGGTAGAAGGGGTGCTCAAGCATGGAGTAGGGCCGGATGGCGCGACTTAAAAGTGAGTGGAGCTCTCGCTTTTTCATGGCCTCTCTCCCGCGGGGAATTCTATCAGCCGCCGCCGGAGCCTGGCCCGGCAGTGGGGGGCAGGGGGAGGCCGGGGAGGGGGAGCTTCTGGCTGGGGATGGTGGTGCCGGGGAGGCCGGTTCCCCTGAGCAGGTCTTCCAGCCGCTCCCTGGCGGTGGCGGCCCCGGCCCGGCGCTCCTTTGCCGCCCTCTCCCTTGCCCTGCGGGCCTCGGCGATGAGCAGGCGGCGGCGCTCCGGCCAGTACTGCTTCCACTCCTCGGGGGTCATCCCGCGAAGCTTCCGGATGCGCTCCTCAATGGGGGGGTGAGTGGAGAAGAGGTTTTCGGTCAGTTCCTTGCCGGAGAGGGGGGTGGCGATGAAGAGGGGGGCATAGGCTTCGCTTGTGAGATGCACCCGGTTGTCCAGCACGGCCAGCTTCTCCAGGGCGGAGGCGATCCCCTCGGGGTTGCGAGTGAGGGAGACGGCGGTGGCGTCGGCCATGTATTCCCGCCGGCGGCTGACCGCAAAGTGGATGATGGCGGCAACCATGGGGGCAAGCACCAGCGCCACCAGGGCAAAAAGGAGCATGAGGGCGTTCCCCTGGCCTGAGCCCTTGCCCCGGCTGCGGCTGGAGCCGCCGCCCCAGTGGAGGGAGCGCCAGACCAGACGAACGAATATGTAGATGGCGGCGGCCAGCACCGCCGAGATGGTCATCACCAGGGTGTCACGGTTGTAGATGTGGGCAAGCTCGTGGGCCAGCACCCCCTCCAGCTCCTGGCGGTTTAGCCGCCTTACCAGCCCGGAAGTGACCGCTATCACCGCATCCTGGGGGGAGCGGCCGGTGGCGAAGGCGTTGGCCGCCTCCTCCTCCACCAGGTAGAGGCGGGGGACCTGGGGAAGGCCGGCGGCGATGCAGAG
Organism: bacterium; assembly: GCA_026981635.1. GTDB lineage: Bacteria > 4484-113 > 4484-113 > JALSIF01 > JALSIF01 > JALSIF01. Next base: position 5,015 of record JALSIF010000003.1, read on the forward strand.
GCCCTCCAGGGTGTTGTGCAGGTGGGGAAACTCCTCCTTGGTGATGGGGCGGGCCCTGACTGAGCGCAGGGCAAGCTTTGGCCCCATGAGGTAGGCACTTAGGCTTGAGGCGCCCGAGTAGAGGAAGGCAAAGCCGGCCAGCATATAGGCCTCCATCGGCTCAATCATGTAGCCGGCCAGCCAGGCCACCCCCACCAGGAGCAGGTTGAAGATCAGCAGCAGCAGGACCGTCTGGCGCAGGTTGCGGCGGATCTCGTCCTCAAAGAGAAGCATGGCTTAAAAGTTAGCGATACTATAAGAGTTAAGCTCCCTTCCCTGCCGAAGGGGTTTATATTATTCACCCCATGCCCATCAACTATCACCCCATCGTGGTCCACTTTCCGGTGGCACTGCTGCCGCTGGCGCTTATCTTCGTCGCCCTCCACTGGGGGCTGGGCAGGCGGTTTGGCTGGCTTTCCAGCGCCGGGCTCACCCTGGCGGGGGTGGGCTTTGCCTTCGCCTACCTGGCCATGGTGACGGGCAACTGGGTAGGCGAAGTGGTGGAGAAGCAGCCCGGGGTGAGGGAGGCGGTGCTGGAGGAGCACGAGGGGGCGGGCCAGTTCATCGGCATTCTGGGGCTGGTTGCCCTCATCCTCCTGGTGCTCATCCTGCTGGTGGCCTGGCGCTCGCCGGCGGTGAGGGGGAGGGCGGTTGTGCTTGCCGAGCTTGTCACCCTGGTGGTGTTGGTGGTATTGGTTCCGCTCACCCTCTCCACCGCCAAGCTGGGAGGGGAGCTGGTCTACGAGATGGGGGCGGGGGTCAAGGTGCTGGGTGGCCCGGGGGCACCGCCGGTTAACTTCCCCCAGCTTACCGCCCTGTTTGGGGAGCGGGAAGAGGAGGGAGCTGAGGATGAGGTCCGCCCGGGTGGAATCTACCGGGAGGAGGAAGACGACTGAGCGCCCCTACTTTGCGGCGCTGCCAAACTTTAGGGGGCTTTCCTCCTTGGGCTCAAAGAGGGGGGTCTTGATCATGATCTCAGCAATCCCCTTCTTCATCAGCTCGTTGTAGTGCTTGGCCAGCGGCTGGCGCAGTTTCTGCTCCAGCAGGATCTGGCGGATCTGATCCTTGATCTCGTCAAAGGAGGGGTTGTACTCGGGCAGGTGGCGGTGGACGAAGATGATGTTGTAGTTGTTGATCTTGATGGGCTTCTCAGTGTAGGTGCCCTCGGGCTGCTTGAAGGCGGCCTCCTCCAGCTCCTTGGGCAGCTGGCCGCGGCGGACGATGCCGATGTAGCCGGCGGTGGCCTTTAGCTCGGGGGTCTTGTTGTACTTGACCGCCACCTTCTCAAAGGGAGTGCCCGCCTTGAGCTCGGCCAGGGCCTGGTTGGCCTCCTGTTCGGTCTCCACCGAGATGATGGAGACCTCCACCCGCTCCGGCTTGTCTATCTTGGTCTTGTTCTGGATGTAGAACTGGCGCATCTCCTCTTCGGTCACCTCAATGCCCAGGTCCTGCTGGAGCTTCTGCTTGATGTAGTCGTCGTAGCGCTTGGAGATGATGAAGGCGTCCACCAGCCGGTCCACCCGCTTCTGGTCAAAGACCTCCAGGTAGTTCTGATAGACCTTGCGGCCCAGGTTCTCGTCAATGAACTTGTCCCGCTCCTCCTTGGTGGGGGCGAGGCCCAGGCGCTTGCCCTCCTGGTAGATGATGATCAGCTGGATGTAGTTTAGGAAGCCCTCCCCGCCTGCCTCCTCGGTGTAGAAAAGGGCCAGGTCCTCCAGGGTGAAGGGCTCGCCGCCCTTCTCAAAGATCACCTTGTCCAGAGCTGCCCGGGCCGGTCCCCCCACCGAGGCGAGGAGGGCGCCCGCAAAAAGTCCCACCACAAGCAGTCTGCTCAGCCAAGCTTTCATGGTCTCAGTTCCCCTTGTCTTGCTTTTCCCTGCCGTTGGCACCGGACGGGGCAGGGGAGGGGGCGGAGCGCCTCCTCCTTGCCAGAGCCTCGCCGGCCCAGTCCAACATGACGGTGGCGATCTCCTCCCGGTTCAGGCGTCCGGTTGCAAGCTGGACCACTTCGTCTCCCTCCC
>JALSIF010000004.1 GCA_026981635.1 bacterium
CGCCCCCCTTGCCTCCCCCTCCCAGAGGAAAAACCTGCTTCCCCCTTCCGCCCAAAACATTTCTACCACCTCCCCCAGGGGACGGGGGGGAGTGGCCAGGCGGGGAGAACTTCCCCCTCCCACCGAGCTTCCCTGTCTAAGGAGCTCCTCCCCCTCAGCCTTGAGGGTACCCACCGCCTCCTGCCGGTACTCCCGGTCAAGTTCCATCACCACCGGCACCACTTCCTCCACTCCCACCTCCCCCAACATCCGCAGGGCTGGGGCCAGCTCATCCGGGGGGAGCAGCCCCAGAAGGATCGTCAGGGGAAGGGGTTCTGGAGTGCGGCTGGCCCTCTCCCACTCCACCTGGGATAGACTAGCGCAAGAGTGGAGGGCCTGCTCTATCTGGCGGTGGGAATCCTTGCCGCGGCGGGAGCCGCCACCGGCCTCACCACCCTCTCCGGCTCGCTGGGGGGTGGGCTGGTGGGCATCTCCGCGGTGGCGGGCTTCTCCTGGCAGGGGCTGGTCTTCCTCCTCATCTACTTTCCCCTCCTAACCGGTGCCGCCACCGCCTTTCGCTTCGGGGAAAAGCTCTCTCGCGGGCTGGCCGACGAGGTCGGGGGAAGGGACATCTTCCAGGCCCTGGCCAATGGGGGCATTCCCCTGCTGGCCGCACTGCTTACCGCCCTGGGCAGCCTGCCCACCGCCTGGGGTGCCACCCTCTTTATCACCTGCCTGACCAGCTCTGCTGCCGACACGGTGAGCGCCGAGGTGGGCAAGGTGGTGGGCAGGCGCACCTACCTCATCTGGGGTCTGAGGCCAGTCCCTCCAGGTACCGACGGGGGAGTATCCCTGCCCGGCACGGCGGCCGGCCTTGCCACCATCGTCATTATGGGAGCGACCGGAATGGCACTCTTCCCCGGCCTGCTAGAGGCTGACGCCCTGCTTGCCGGTGCGGTGGCGGGGAATCTGGCCGACAGCCTGCTGGGTGCCCTGGCCCAGCGCAGGCTGGAAATGGTCTTCAGCCGCCGGCGGGCCAACGACCTGGTCAATCTGCTAGCAGGTATAGTTTCAGGGGCGGTGGCCCTGGCAGTGACCCTCATCTAGGCGACTGCCCCGGGAGGAGAGCGGACCCGTCACGGCCGAGGCGGTGTGTTAGTTGGGAAATGACCCTGCCATGAGAGACTCTTCAGACTCAGAGGGTAACGGCCAAAAAATCTGGGAGCTGGTCCGCTCACTTCCCGAGCTCATTGATGAGGCCCGCTTTCGGGAGGCGGCCGACCAGGCCCGTCGCCTGCTCAGCTCTCCCCTATCTAGCCTGCGCATCCGCTGGAATGCGGCCTTTTTTCTCCTCCTCACCGGCTACCTGAGCAGCGACAGCTCCCTGGTGGGCAAGGTGCTTCCCACCCTGAAGGAGCTCTACGAGCAGAAATCACCCAAGACCGCCACCTCCGACTACTTCCTGCTCTCCTCCCTGATGATGGCCGAGATGGTGGGGGTGGGGGAGGGGCCCGAGCGACAGGTGATCGTTGAGGAGCTGGAGAAGCAGCGCGATCCCCGCAACCTGAACCCCTTCATCCACCTGGTCACCGAGTGGGCCTATTATCGGGGAGACCTGGAGCTCATCCGTCTGGCCCGGGCCAGTCTGTCGGTCAACCGTGAGCGGGAGGCCGACGACTTTGAGTTCCTGCGCATTGAGTTTTACCTCGCCCTCATGGAGGGAAGGCCGGTCTATCAACTGTTGGACAAAATGATCGGCCTCATAAGGCTTCCCTTGCAGGCCTACGAACTGGGCCAGCGGCTAATCCCCCGTGCCCTGGATGCTGGATGCCTCTCTGCCCAGGAGGCACGGAGGCTCAGGGCAAAGCTGTCCGACTAGCTGGATCCACCCGCCCCCTCCGGTTCAAGGTCAATGCCTGCCCCCAGCTCTCCCCTGGTCCAGAGGGCGTTGTTGCGCGCCTGTCCCATCCCCGGGTAGTCCTCCTCCACCAGCGGGTAGAGGTCCCTTCCCGCAAGGTCAAAGAAGAGCCCCACCCCCGGGTAACCCCGGAGGGGGGTGCCGTGGCCCAGGGCGGCGTTGGGTCTACCCGAGTAGATGTCGTCCCCGCCAAAGTCCACCAACAGGCCCAGGGCGTTGAAGTGGCCCTGGCCCAGGCCGATCCCCTCGGTCATGTAGTGGTCGTTTCCCGCCATGTCCACCAGTATCCCCACCGCCAGGTCGTGGCCACTGCCCTGGCTCGGCCCGTAGGGAGAGGTGTAGGAGTCGTTTCCCGCTCGGTCCATAAGCATTCCCGAGGCGAGATGTATCCCTGCCCCCTGGGCATAGTGGACCGCCTCGTAGCGGTCGTTTCCCATCTCGTCTATGAGCAGGCCAAGCCCATACCAGTAGCCCGCCCCTTGGCCGTAGATGTCGGTGATGTAGACGTCGTTTCCCCCCTGGTCAATGAGCGCCCCCACCCCGCCAGCAATCCCCTGGTAGCGCCAGCCGATGGAGAAGCCCTGGGCCAGCCCCTGGAACTGGTTGTTGTAGAGGGGATAGTGGAGGAACTTCCCCCCCGCATAGTAGAGGTCGTTGCCCCACCGGTCCACCAGCACCCCCACCGCCAGCGGCCCGGCAAACCCCTCGCAGAAGCGGTAGCAGCGGTAGGTGTCCGCTGCGCCAGCCAGAGCGGTCACCTTCTCCGCCCGCTCCTCATCGCTCTCCCCGCCCACCACCTCGCCCGGGCCGGGCTCATCGCTTATGAGCAGGGCCACTCCCGCGGTTGCCGCCGCCAGGGCGTGCTCCCCATTGGCCACAAAGAGATCGCCCCGCTTCTCCCGGGAAGCAAGCTTTCGTTCCACATCCATAAGCACCGCCGTGCCAAAGAAGGCGCTTGCCAGGGTGTAGCCGATCCCCCGGTAGAGGTCATCCCCGGAGAGGTCCAAAAGCAACCCGATCCCCCCTAGTGCCCCCGCCCCCGAAAGCCGGCGGTCGGCCAGATACTGGTCATTCCCTCCCAGGTCAATGAGCACCCCGAAGGGTGCCCCGGCGGCGAAGTAGCCCCGGTAGGTGTCATCACCCCCCAGGTCCAAAATCAGGTCGGGCTGGGCAGAGAGACGCTCAATCCTCACCCGGTTGTCTCCCTTGCCCAGCAAAAGCACCGAGAGCCCGCCCTGCTTCAGATAGCCATAGCGGTACTCCCCGCTGACCTTAAGCCCCGCCGGCAGGAGTGCCCTCCTAAGCTCCAGCCCGCCGATCTCCCCCCAGCTCGCCTTCTCGGCCAGCATAAGGGAGCTTCTCAGGGCAGTCAGGCTCAGGCGGGCAAGGGAGCTCCAGTCAAACTTCCCCACCAGCTCAACCAGCCGATCGCCGCTGAGAGAAGGAGGATTTTCCAGCGGAAGCCCGGCCACCTCCCCGCTGGGCAGCTCGGCAAGCTCCGCAGGGTCGCTCCACAGGAAGGGAAGCGCCCCATAAAGCTCCTCCACCTCGGACGGTTCCAGGCCCAGCCTGGAATCTTTCAGCTCGCGTTTGACCCGGGCCAGGTTGGACAGGGGATCAGGGGGCAGGCCCGGTCTGGGGAAAAGCTCTCCCCGCGAGACCAGCTGCCTCCTTTCCGCTCCGTCGTCCAGTCGGGTCATCTCGCCCAGGGCAAAGCTGAGCAGGAAGACCGGGTTTCGGGCGACCTCCCCAAGCTTCTTCTGGTATGAAAAAAGCGCCAGGGGGTCCTCCAGGGAGCGCTGCACCGCCTGAAGCCTGAGCTTTCCCTCCCCCGGCCACTTGTTCCAGCCAAGATCCGCCTCGGTAAGGTTGAGCGCCGCCAGTGCCTCGGCCAGCGGTTGGGCGAGGGACCCAAACTCGGGGGGAAGTACATCCTCCTCCATCCCCCTGGCCGGGCCCATGACGAGTAGCCCGCAAAGTAGAAGAGCCAAGCTCAGTGCAAAGCGGAATGCTCCCATGGGTCACTTCCTCCCCCCTGAGTTTAGTCCTCCCGGGAAGGGCTAGGAGGAAACAGTAACCTATCCTTCCATCTTCATTCCATTCCAGCTGCAAGTTAACGCCCTCGCCAGACCCCTGACCAGATTTGAAGGACAACTTCTCGGTTCGTGGAGTAGCAGGTGCCAGATGAGCTGGGCCATGGTTCCCATCACCAGCTCAGCCGCACACAGGGGGTCCACCCCCCGCCAGCTACCCTCCCCCTCCCCAGGAGTGAGTAGGGAACTAATCAGCTCCACCAGCTTGAAGCGTAGCTCATCCAACCCCCTCACCCGGTCAGCCGAGCGGGGTGGGGCATACCAAGCATTAAACAGCACCACCAGCCGGTCGGGCATTTCAGTGACCAGATTGGCAAAGTGGCGGATGAGGCATTCTGCCCGGTGGAGCTGGGAGGGCCCTTGCAGGTTGGCCTCCCTGAGCCGCTGGCAGAGATGGTTAAAACAGTCCAACACTACCTCCCGGTAAAGCTCGTTCTTGTCCCCGAAGTAGTAATAGAGGGTGGGCTTGGCTATGCCTGCCTCGTGGACGATGCGCTTTACCGGGGTTGACTGAAAGCCATAGCGGGCAAACACCCTGCAGGCCGCCTCCAGCAGGCGTCTGCGGGTCTCCCCATTGGATCGGTCTGCCTTAACCTCTCCCGACTCTACCCTCCTCATCGCAACCTCCCGCCTGGTTGACTCACTCCTTGATCCAATATCCGACCACCGCCCGTCAACAGGTTTCACTTATACCCCTAACAAGCGAGGGAATTTATTAGACTGCTCAGCGGGTATAGCAAGCCGGAGGCCAACGCGCATGGCGGACATGGCAGAGTTCCCCTACGACCGTATCTGGGACATGGTGATCATCGGTGGCGGCTGCGCCGGTCTGGGTTGCGCCATCTATGCTTCCCGTAACCAGTTTGAGACCCTGGTGCTGGAGAAGAAGTTTGTCGGCGGCACCCTCGCCCTCACCTACGAGGTGGAGAACTACCCCGGCTTCTTCAACCCTCCCATAAGCGGGATGGAGCTGACCCAGAAGTTTGAGGAACATGCCCGCTACTTCGGCACCAAGTTCCACTACGCCGAAGCGATAAAGCTGGAAAACGACGGCCCCTACCGCCTGGTCCACACCAACGAGGGCAAGGTGCTTCGGGCGCGCACCGTGACCATCGCCATCGGCACCGAGGTAAACAAGCTTCCCGCCAAGAACCACGACAAGTTCTATGGCAAGGGGATAAGCTATTGCGCCACCTGCGACGCCCCCTTCTTCAAGGACAAGCGGGTGATCGTGGTGGGAGGAGGCGAATCGGCCTTTGAGGAGGCCTACTACCTGACCAGGTTCGCCCGTGAGGTCTACCTGGTCCACCGACGCCAGCAGTTTCGGGCCAGCCCCATCGCGGTAGAGCGGCTTAGGTCTGCCCCCAACGTGGAGTTCATCCTGGACACGGTGGTCACCGAGATCCACGGCAACGAGCAGGTTGAGGCGGTAACCCTGAAAAACGTAAAGACCAAGGAGGAACGCCACTTCCCCACCGACGGAGTCTTTGTCTTCATCGGCCACCACCCCCGCACCGAGTGGCTGGAGGGCTACCTGGAGCTTGAGCGGGGCTACATCAAGGTGAACTACCAGCAGGAAACCAGCGTGCCCGGGGTCTATGCGGCAGGGGACATCTGCTTGGGGGCAGAGAAGCAGGCGGTGATTTCTGCCGGCCACGGCGCCACCGCAGCCATCAAGGCGAGAAACTACGTGGACGGCATAAACTGGCCCGACCGAGTGGGCAAGGAGGCCGCCGTCCCGAGACAGGGCTGAATACCACCCCCGAAATAAAAAACCCCGGCTTTCGCCGGGGTCGAAAGGAGGTGGTGTTTGGTGGGAGCTGGTGGCGGCTCCCACTTGCCGGGTCTAACCCGGCCCTTAGAGCATACCAGATTTCCCCTCCCTGCCCAACTAGTTCCAGAAGTGGAACCAGTCGGAAGAGAGGACGCTCTCCCTAAATAGCTTGCTTGCCTTGGCCTTGCGAAGGCTTTCCGGCAGGGCTAGGTAGCGCAGGGTGAGGCTTCCGATCTGCTCGGGACTGCTGGGCTGGCGGGAGATGAACTCAACCTGGCTCCCCCCCTGGTCGGTGAAGGTAATGGATGTCCTGGTCCAGGGATCAACCAGGTTGTTGTAGATGATCCAGTCTCTACCGTAGTCAAGCAGCTCCTGGGAGCTTGCCGGCACCCTGCCCTTCTCCACGATGAAGAAGTAGGCCAGGTGGGAAAGATCGCGGATTATACGGGAGGCCTTGACCGCCTTGCGGGCCTCCTCCCGGGTGGTGATGCCCAGGGAAGCCAGCTCGCTGGGGATGGACAGATCGGGACCACCGACCTGCCCACCCATCATCTCGCTGGGCAGCATCCCCTCCGGCTGGACCACGATCTGCATGGTGCTGAGCGGGGCGTCGGTCTCGCTTCTCACCTGCCCGCTTACCACCATACGCAGGGCCTGCTTGGTCAGCTTGAGCCCCCTTACCCCGGGGTCAATGATGGCGTAGCCCATCGCCTTGACCTCCTCATAGGACTCGGGGAAACGCCCCTCGCCCATGAGGAAGGACCTGACCTGAGCGGCCACGATCTGCAGCTCCCAGTAGTGGTCGGTGGCCAGGCCCTTGCCCAGCATGCGATGGCGCCACTGCTCGTTGAGGATGATGTCGCCCCCGGTCTCCATTCCCATGATCTTCTGCCCCGGGGGCACACTCTCCTTGGTGGCCTGCTGGTTAGAAGAAGTGGTGGAAGAGGAGAGAAGGTCAGCACCCCCCTCCCCCTCCCCGTCGGTGTCAGCCTGCTGTTGGGAAGTGGCGGACTGGTTGGCATTGGCCACCGGGGAGGTCTCCTCCCCCTGTTCCACCTTGGGGCAGCCAGCAGACAGGGCCAAGATCACCAGTCCCAGGGAAAGGCTGAGCCATCTAGTCATCCTTGTCGTCCTCCTCTCGCCTAAGCGCCAAAGCCGGTTTGGCCGTGA
>JALSIF010000005.1 GCA_026981635.1 bacterium
ACATAGAGGGGGCTTAGGGGCGGCGGGTAGACCACCGCCTTCTCCCGCCTAAAGGAGAAGCGCTCCATAAGTGCCCTCAGGGTGCGGCGGGAATCGCACAGGATGAGGTCGGCCCTTTCAAGCGCGGGGGGCATGAAGGTCCGATAGAGGGTGCGGGCGCGCCAGGAGATGGAGTTGGGAGCCTCCCAGGGAACCAGGTCGTGGACCACCACCGCACACCTGGTGCGCAGGCGGAGGGGGAGGGTAAAGTCAGCGCCCAGGTAGAGCCCGGGTCTAAGTCTTCCTACCACCTGGGGAATGACTGCCTGCTCAAGGAGGGTGCGGTTGAGGAATGGAAGGGGGAGGCTGTGCTGAATGATCCCCTCTGGCAGGGTGGGGTCGGGTGAACGGACCAGGGTGTGGACCTCAAAGCCCCCCCCTCTCACCAGAGCGTGGAGGAGGGAGCGGGTGTAGCGGCCGATCCCCCAGCGGTTGGTCAGCGGAAGACCGGTCACTACAATACGCACGATGCCTATTATCGGTAAGCGCCGGTGAGGATGGGAGGAATGAGAGTGCCAAATTCAAGGAAGGCCCTGTTTCTGGCGGTGGTGATCGCTCTGGGAAGCTGGCTCATGGCTTACCCATCCGGGGTGGCAGAGGAGGCAGAGAGTCAGGCCAGGGAGAGTAAAGCGACGGCAGAGCAGGGAGTGGTGGAGCTAAGCCTGGAGGAAGCCATCCAGACCGCCCTGGAGAAGAACCTGGCCCTGGCCCAGGCCCGCCACGGAGCACGGGCGGTCCTCTTCCAGGAGCGGGCTATCCGGGCCGCCCTGATGCCCAAGCTTGACCTGGAGAACATGAGCTCCATCGTGGACGATTCCAACCTGGACATCCCCCCATTCCTGCAGGCCCAGGGGGGAGGTGGCCAGATCTTTGGTCAGGACAAGTACACCCGGCTGACCACCCTAAGCCTCACCCAACCCATCTCCTTCACCCTGCCCAAGGTCCTAAGCTCCCTCAGCCACGCCCGGCGGGCGGCAGACCTTCAGGTCTCAGCCCTGGAGGACCAGATCCGCTTCGCCACCACCCAGGCCTACCTCATGGCCCTGCTGGCCGAAGAGAAGCTTAGGGTGGCAGAGGAGGGGCTCAGGCTGGCGGAGAAGCTCAGGCGGGCGGCCAAGGTGCGCTATGAGGTGGGAACGGCGCCCCGCTTTGACCTCATCCAGGCCGAGGTGGGGGTGGCCAACGCCCGCCAGGAGCTGGAAAAGGCAAGGGCGGAGCGGGAGCGGGCGCTTAGGAACCTGCTTCTGGTGATGGGGGTAGAGGGAGTCAGTGCCGACCACCTGAGGCTCAGCCAGCGCCCCCTGGAAGATGAGGGCGGCCTGGCCGACGGTTTCAGGCCGGACGACCTTCCCGGCTATCCCGACCGCTACCTAGCCCTGAATGCCACCTACCTGGCCTTGCGGGAGACGGCCAAGGCGGCCCGCATCAAGGCGGGGGCACTGAGGCTTATCCCCGAGTTTGCCCTCATCGCCAGCGCGCGGGACATGGACCAGAGCCCCTTCCAGAGCGGGGAGATCTACTCCCTAGGGCTTTCGGCCCGCTGGCGCATCTTTGACTCAGGGGAGGTGAGGAGCAAGCGCCTCAGCGCCCGAGAGGAGGCGGCGGCGGCCCAGGCCAAGGCGGAGGAGTTTCGCCGCAACCTCCGCGAGGACCTTATCTGGGCCGCCGACCAGGTTCGGGTGAGCCGGCTAAATCTCGCCACCGCCAAGGAGGCCCTTCGGCAGGCCAGGGAGGCCCTGCGCATGGCCGAGCTGGGCTACCGGGAGGGAGAGACCAGCATGATTGAGTACGACCAGGCAAAGGTGGCCTACCTCTCTGCCCAGGTGAGGCTCTATGCCACCCGGGTTGAGCTGGCCCTGGCGGTGGAGCGGATAAGGAGCCTGATCGGCTACCGCAACCTGCCCCAGAAGGAGGAAGGGAGCGGGACGAAGACAGAGTCCGGCTAGCTCCGGCGGGCACCCCTTCCCCGCCCCCGGCTGAGGGCGAAGAGCAGGGCCTGAAGGTCGGCCGGATCCACCCCGGGGATGCGGCCCGCCTGGCCCAGGGTCTCAGGCCTGACCTTGGAAAGTTTCTCCTTGGCCTCGGCGGAGAGGCTCTCCACCTGGTCAAAGTCAAAGTCAGGCGGGATCCTCACCGCCTCGCTCTCCCTCAGCTGCTCAACCTCCCGAAGCTGGCGCTCCAGGTAGCCCCGGTAGCGGGCCTCAATCTCCACCTGCTCCACCGCCAGGGGGTCCAGGCTGTCCATGAGGTAGAGCAGCTCCTCGCTCATCACCGGCCGAAGGCGCTCCAGGGTGGTGGCGGGAAACTGGAGGGCCTCCAAGACGCTGCGGGGCTCTCCGGCGGGGAGCCCCGCCTGGGCAAGCTGTTCGCGGGAGAGGCGCTCGCGCCCGAGGGCCTCCCGAAGCTCCTCCACCTGGGAGAGCACCTCCCTGGCCCGGCGCCACTTGGCCTCCGGCAGCAGGCCGGCCCGGTGGGCGATCTCGGAGAGGCGAGTAAGGGCGTTGTCAAACCGGCAGAGGAGGCGAAACTCACAGCGGGCGGTAAACATCCGGTAGGGGTCGGTCACCCCCTTGGTGGTGAGGTCATCAATCAGGGTGCCGATGTAGCCGGTCTCCCGGGTAAGTGGGAGGGGCTCCCTGCCCGCCAGGGTGAGGGCGGCGTTGGCACCCGCCACCAACCCCTGGGCACCTGCCTCCTCGTAGCCGGTGGTGCCGCAGAGGTTCCCCGCCATGAAGAGGCCGGCCACCAGCTCTGACTCCAGGGCGCGGGTGAGGTGGATGGGGTTGTGGACGCTGTACTCCACCGCATAGCCGGGGCGGACGATGTGGGCCCGCTCAAGGCCCGGTATGGTGGCAAGCATCTGGTACTGCACCTCCAGGGGCAGGGAGGTGGAGAGACCCTGGAGATAGATCTCGGTGGTGGCAAGGCCGTCCGGCTCAACGAAGATGGGGTGGTGGAGGTTTTGGGGGAAGCGCTTCACCTTGTCCTCAATGGAGGGGCAGTAGCGGGGCCCGGGGCCGGCGATGAGGCCGGCAAAGAGAGCGCTCCGCTCAAGGTTTTTGCGCAGCACCGCGATGGTCTCGGGGCGGGTACGGGTGATCCAGCAGGGAAGCTGGAGGCCGCCACCCCCTTCCAGGGGCTTAAAACTTGAGAAGCCGTAGCGGTAGGGGCGGGAGAGCTGAACCTCCAGGCGGGAGAAGTCCACCGTGCGCCCGTCCAGGCGGGGGCTGGTGCCGGTCTTTAGGCGGATGAAGCGAAGGCCAAGCTTCCTCAGGTTCTCCTCCAGGGCCATGCTTGCCGGCTCGCCCATCCGCCCGCCGGGGAGGGTGGTCTCGCCGATGAAGAGGCGGCCGCCCAGGAAGGTGCCGGTGCAGAGGACCACCCGGGGGGCCAGGATCACCTCACCGGTGGAAAGCCTTACCCCCCGCACATAGAGGGGCTGGCGGAAGTGGGTGGGGCGCTCCCGCTGTTTCTGCCAGGGGAGACTGCGGGGAGAGCGGCCGGGGCGCTCGGCAAGCTCCTCCTCGGGGGCAGTTTCAAACTCACCCACCAGAAGCTCCACCACCTCACCCTGGTAGAGGCTGAGATGGGGGGTCTGCTCCAGGCGCTGCTTCATGAGCAGGGAGTAGCGGGCCCGGTCGGACTGGCTACGCAGGGCCTGCACGGCGGGGCCGCGGCCGGTGTTGAGCATGCGGAAGTTGACTGCCGCCCGGTCGGTTATCTCTCCCATCGCCCCGCCCAGGGCGTCTATCTCCCGGATGAGGTGGCCCTTGGCCGGGCCCCCCATGCTGGGGTTGCAGCTCATGCGGGCGATGGCGTCAAGCTGGAGGGTGATGAGCAGGGTTTCCATGCCCAGCCGGGCGGCAGCCAGGGCGGCCTCGCAGCCGGCATGGCCCCCACCCACCACGATGACGTCGTAGCGCTGCCACATTGGAAGCGAAGTCTAGATTAGCGCGAAACCGGCCCCGAGGCCAGCTACCAGCGGAGGAAACCGCTTATGGTCAGGCGGTAGTCCCGCTCAAGCTGGGGGCCGTGGAGGTTCTGGTAGAGGGGAAGCCTGATCCCCAGGGCTATCCCCTGGTTCCTCCCCATCCCGGGACGGGAGCTGAGGGAGAGATCCAGCCCCAGGTCCAGCCGGGTCCCCCCCTGGATGTGGGGACCGGCGGTGGGCACCAGAGAGGGATTGAGCTCCGGGTCCCTTCCCCGGATGTCCTTCCACCCCTCCCCCGCCAGGGAGAGCCTGAGGTGGGCCTTTCTCCCCAGCGGGTAGCGCTTCCAGAGCTCGGCGCTGAGCTCGTTTCCCAGCCGGTAGCCGCTGGAGTTTCTCCCCGTGCGCAGTACCCCCTCCAGCCCAAAACCCCAGCGGGATCTCCCTTGGAGGTACTCCCGCTGGTAGCCGAGGACCAGGTCCCAGGTCCCCGAGCCAAGCTGCATGGCGTAGGGGAGCTTGGCGCTCTCATTCATGGGAGTCCGGCCCCGCTTGCTCACCGAGCCGGTGGGGATGCTTATCCCCAGGCGGTAGCGGGGACCGGGGGCCATGTGACCGCGGGGGGAGTGCTGCCAGAGGAGCAGGAGGTCTCCCAGGCCCCGGGAGCGGGTGACGAACCTGGTCCCCATGCGGGTGCGGTGGCGCATGCTGAGGCTCTTGTAGGAGCCCATCAGCATGAACATCTCCCTCTCCCCCGCCATGTACATGAGCTCAACCATGTGGGCCTGCATGGACATCTGCTCGGGGGTAACGGGGAAACTTTCCAGCACCTCCTCCACCGAGCGCCGGGAGCGACCCTGGCGCAGCCCCTCCATCCCCATCTGGCCGAAGCGGTAGCGGAGCATGAGGCGGTGGCGGCGCATCCCCATCTCCATCCCCATGGGGTGGGCCATGGGCTCTTCGCTCGGGGCCGGCTGGGCACTGGTGGCAAGTCCGGTCAGTCCAGCCAGGATTAGAAAGCCGCCCCCTTCCCCACGCCAGGAGGCAGAAAGCAGGCCGCCCACAGAAAAATCAGCCCCCGCAAAGGGAGGCGAAGGGGACGGGTGCCAGGCCCCCGCCGGCGAAAGGAAAGGCCCCTGAGAGAGGAGGAGGGCCAGGGTGAGCAACAGGAAATGCTTGGCGACCGGCTTAGCTGGATACCCCATAGGGGTATGAATATACCAGCTTTGAGCTAACCCTTTTCCCTCAGAGGTCCTCCTTGGTGATGAAGCCGGGTCTGGTCAGGCGGTCGGGGGTAAAGATCTTCCTTACCTGTTCCTCGGTAAGCACCCCCTCCTCCACCACTTCTCGCAGGATGGGCTTGCCCTTGGCCAGGGCCTGCTTTACGATGCGGGCGGCCTGGTTGTAGCCGATGAGGGGATTTAGCACGGTGGCCAGGGAGAGGCTGGACTCAAAGAAGTGGCGGCAGCGCTCCTGGTTCGCCCTAATGCCCCGGACGCAGCGCTCGGTGAAGGCGGTGATGGCGTTGGTGAGGATCTTTAGCATGTGGGTAAGGTTAAATCCCACCACCGGCATCATCACATTGAGCTGGTGCTCGCCAGCGGTGGTGCAGTAGTCCACCGTGGTAGCTAGCCCAACCACCTGGAAGCAGACCTGGTTTAGCATCTCCACCATGGAGGGGTTGATCTTGCCCGGCATGATGGAGCTTCCCGGCTGGACGGTGGGCAGGACGATCTCGTAGATCCCCGAGGTGGGGCCGGCGTTCATGTGGCGAAGGTCAATGCCAATTTTCAGCAGGTCCAGCGCCAAACAGCGGAGGGCGGCGGCAAACTCGGCAAAGTCGTGGATGTTATGGGCGATCTCAATGTAGTTTCGGGCTGGCTTCAGGTCCAGGCCGGTAAGTTCGGCAAGTTTCAGGGCTACCCGCTCGCGGTAGTCGGGGTGGGTGTTTAGGCCGGTGCCCACCGCCGTCCCGCCCAGGTTGAGGTGGTAGAGCTCCCCGCTTGCCCGGACGAGGCGCTGTCTGGCCTTCTCCACCGTGTCGGCAAAGGCGGTAAAGACCTGGCCCAGGGTGATGGGGGTGGCGTCCTGGTTGTGGGTGCGGCCGGTGGTGATCACCTGGGCAAACTCCTCCCCCTTCTCCCCCAGGGCCTGGATGAGGCTGTCCAGGGAGCTGAGCAGGGCGGGCAGCATCCTGAGGCAGGTTAGGCGGATGGCGGTGGGGAAGGTGTCGTTGGTGGACTGGGCCATGTTGACGTGGTCGTTGGGGTGGACCAGGGGGTAGGTGCCCCGCTCGGGGTGGCCGGCAATCTCGTTTGCCCGGTTGGCAATCACTTCGTTGGTGTTCATGTTGAAGCTGGTGCCGGCCCCCGCCTGGTAGACGTCCACCACCCACTGGTCAAGGAACTTTCCGGCGAGCACCTCGTCGCAGGCCGCAACGATGGCGTCCCGCTGCTCCTCGGATAGCATCCCCAGCTCGCAGTTGACCAGGGCGGCGGCTTTCTTGATGAGCACGTAGCTTTCAATGAAGACCCGGTCTATTACCAGCCCGCTGATGGGGAAGTTTTCCCTTGCCCGCTGGGTCTGGGCACCGTAGTAGGCCTCCTTGGGGACCTTGACCTCGCCCAGGGAGTCGCGCTCAATGCGATAGTTGCCTTCTTCACCCTGAACCTGGTTCACCTTGCCTTCCTCCCTTGGTTTGAGTGGCCCAATTCTAGTCCCCACTGGAGCATCCTCCGGCGCCTATACTCTTAGCCAGCCTTGACGAGGGAGAACAACCAGTCCACCCAGCCGGAGGAGAGCCCCCCCACCCCTGCCAGGGCCGGCATCTTTCTGCCGGAGCGGTTTGGTGCCCGGGAGATCATGGTTATCGCGGTGGCTTCGGAGGGCTTTCTCCTCATCATCGCTCTACTCATTGCCTGGCTGGGCAGGGTGGAGCTGGCAGGCTACTAGCG
>JALSIF010000006.1 GCA_026981635.1 bacterium
GCGGCTGACCAGACTGGTCGGGAGGGGCCTGCTCCACCCAGCGGTCCCCCTCCGGTGGGCTCACCTGCTCCCCCTCTTCCCCTGCCGCTCCCTGGGGAGGAGTGGGAAGCTCGCCCTCCACCTCCTCCCCCTCGCCCCGCAGGGCCGCTTCCAGCTCTTCCTCACTGAGGGGTACTGGGACCTCAAAGCTGGTGATGGGGGGGAAGCTCGCCCCCGCCAGGCTGCCCACCCCCAGCCAGGCCTCCAGCGAGACCAGCCGGGCTGTGCGGGTGATCCGCTCGGGCAGGGACCGGGAAAGGACCACCCGCTTAAGCATCAGCGGGTCGCTTACCAGAAAGAGGTCGTAGCCGGAGGAAAAGAGGTCAAGCATCAGGCCGCCCTCGGGCCTCTCCTCTGTGCCGGCCCCCCTGAGGTCAGCCACCATCAGGCCGGTGTAGCCCCTCAACCGGGCACCCTGGGCAAACTGGTCCGCCTGCTCCGCACCCATCTTTGCCACCCTGACCAGCAGGGCCACCGGCCGGGTAGGAAGCAGGCTGCCCGGCTCTACCGCTACCAGGGGGAGCACCCCGTAGCGCATCATCTGGCGCCCCAGCCGGTCAAGCAGCGCCTTGGCCCGGGCCTGGTCCAGGTCGCCCCGCTGGGGCGGCTCCACCACCAAACAGGCAAGGCCCAGCTTGCGGGCCGCACTGGCCGCCTGTTCGGCCAGCCGGTCCACTACCGCCTCCCCCCGGGCCGGGTCCACGTAGGCAAACTCTCCCCAGTGGGGCACCGCCGCCTCCGGGCTCTCCAGGGTAAGGGCCTCCTCCAGCGGGGCGCAGACGAGGGGAGGAATACTGCCCGCACCATAGAGGCTGACCAAGGCACTCCTCACTCTGCCCTGGTCCTCCCCCCCAAGGTCAAGCACCACCATCCCCAGGTCACGGGCCAGGTTCATCCCCGCCTCAAGCTGGCTGAGCCCCATGCCGGCGCCCAAGACCCTGAGGCTGAGCTCCCCCACCTCCATCTCCACCAGCCGGGCGATGGAGCGGGCGTAGAGGGCCTTGCCGGCCGGGGCGGGGGGCGGGGCGGAAAGCATGGTCAGGTCCAGCCGCTTCCCCTCCAGGTAGACGAAATAGGCGGTCCACAGCATGCTCACCACCGCGGTGGCCACCGCGGCGCCCACCCAGAACCAGAACCAACGCTCGTCGCGGCTGGGCGGTGGGGTAGTCCCGCTGGCCGCCTCCTCCACCTCCGGCCCGGCTTCCTCCGCCTCCACCGGCTCCCTCGCCTGCTTATCGCTCACGGCGCGATTATATGGCCCGCAGGGCCAGCAGATGGATGACCTTCCCTCCCCGTCTATGGCTTCGCTATCATCAGGGGGCCGAGCATGGCTTGTTTGTGGCCCTCTGGAGGAGGAAAGGAGCTATGAAAAGGATGAACCTTCTTCTGGTACTGGCTTTGGGAATGATGCTGGCTCTCTCCCTTCCCGCCCTGGCTCTACAGGAAGGCGGGGGAGCCGGGAAGGGAGCAGAAGACGACTACACCGGCCGCCCCCGCCTGGCGGTGATGCCGGTGGAGAACACCTTTGCCGCTGAGTACCGCACCAACGTGGGCAACGCCCTGGCCGACATCTTCATCTCGGAGCTGATGAAGACTGGCCGCTTCGTGGTGCTTGAGCGAAAGGACCTGGAGCAGCTCATCGGCGAGATTGACCTTGGCGAGGCGGGATACGTGGAGGAGGAGACCAAGGTGCCCAAGGGCTTCTTCAAGGGGGTCCAGTATGCCTTCTTCGCCAAGCTTACCGACTTCGGCATAGAGAGCCGCTCGGTGGGCGGCGGGGGGATCATCGGCGGCGCCCTGGGCGGCCTGGGGGTGAAGAAGCAGAAGGCCCGCGCCAGGATTGACTTTCGGCTGGTGGAAGTGCGAACGGTCAAGACCATCCTCACCGGCAGCGGTGAGGGCCAGTTCAGCCGCACCGGGCTTTCCGCCATCGGGGCCAACTTCGGCAGCTGGATCGCCGGCATTGACATCCACTCAAGCGAGTTTCGCGAGAGCGAGGTGGGCAAGGCGATCATGAAGGCGGTAAACCAGATCATTGACCAGATCAAGGCGAAGTTCCCCCTGCGGGCGCGGGTGGTGGCGGTAAGCGGTACCACCGTCTACCTGGACCTGGGGGAGAACGCCGGCCTCAGGCCGGGGATGGTGGGAAGGCTTCTGGAGCTTACCGTGATCCGCGACCAGGACGGGACGGTCATCTTTGAGGAGAAGAAGGAGGTGGGCAAGGTGGAGATCCTGGAGGTGCAGGCAAACGGCAGCAAGGGCCGGGTGAAGGGCCTTGCCCCCTTCTACGAGCTGAAGCCCGGCACGGTGGTGGAGTTTGAGGAGGAGAAGAAAGAGGAGAAGTAGCTCCCCTCCAGTGAATAGATAGGGGGTTCTTTGGCCTACGCCCTGATCTGGACTACGTCCTGGTTGATCTCGCGAAGCTCGGGCTCGCTTATGAGAAGCTCCACCACCGCCTGAAGACCCACCGGCTCGCCGTCCTGGTAGAGGCGCTCGTAGATGCGGCTTAGAAGCTTATAGTCCTGGTCGGTGTCCAGGGTGAGCCTAAGCTCCGGGTGGGAAAGCTCCTCCGGCACCTCCAGGTCGTGGGCGATGAAGCCCCGGCTGGGGGCGTAGCTCATCCCCTCCTCGGCGATGTAGCTGGTCACATGCTCCCGGTAGCGGGGCTCCTTGACCAGCTGGTCCATCCGCTCCAGGGCCTTCCTGGTCAGCGCCTCCGCCATGGTGCCCAGGGGGAGGGCCGACATGCGCACGTAGTCCACCTCGGGGTGCTCCTCCAGGTAGGCCACCTCAAGGTCTATCCCCTCCGGCCAGGTGAGGGGGTTGTCCGCCGTCACCCGGACGATGATCTCCGCCCCGGTGTCGTAGGCGGCATAGACGAAGCGCTTGAGCACGTCCTCGTTGGGGCCATAGACCACCTTGACCGACAGCTCGCCTAGCAGCTGGTCAAGCCTGCTCCCCTGCTCCTCCTCCGGGATGGCCACCACCACCTCGTCCAGCCGCCCACAGCGCGAAAGCCCCTCCAGCAGGTGAACGATGACCGGCTTTCCCGCCAGGGGAAGCAGAACCTTCTCCGGCAGTCTAGACGAGGCGAGGCGCGCCTGAACGATGGCAACTCTATTCATGATCTATCTCCCACCCAAGAATGGATTCGGCGAATGTGCGCGACCAGCCGATCTGGTCAGCAAATGGCCGGTTCTTTCCTTGCCAGGACGGGATAACCACTGCTTCCCGCCCCGGCTAAGCCGATCTGTCACGGCTTCATTATAACCCGATTTGACCCGGGGCAAGGGTACCAGCCAGGACCCGGAGGGCTATCCCTCGGGCTTGGTATAAAGGACCTGGTCGGAGATCTTCTCCCCCCTGCGCACCACCGTTCCCGGGGCGACGATCACCCGCTCAAGCTCCGCCTCTTCCTCCACCACCGCATCGGGCATGAGGATGGTCTCGGTAAGCTTTGCCCCCTGCCCCACGCTGGCCCGGGCGCTCACCACCACCTTGAAATCAAAGCGGGCCCCCCTGGCCGGGTCGGCGCTTCGGTGGAGATATACGTAGTCCTTGAACAGGCTGGCGTCGTCCCGCTCCCCGCCCAGGCTTTCCATCCCGTAGAGGTGCCACCAGTAGAGGATGTCAAAGTGGACCTGGAAGAAGGACTCAATGGTCCCCACATCGGCCCAGAAGACCTCCCCGCCGCTGTCTCTCACCTCCAGGCCCATGGGGTACATCTTCACCCGCAGATCCCTCGCCGCCGCAGGAAAGAAGTCCCGCTCCAGGGAGAAGTTGCCCTGGCGGGGAAGCATCTCCAGAGCCCGCTCGCCAAAGACATAGATGCCCGCATTGATGTAGTGGGGACCCCCACCGGGGGAAGAAGGCTTCTCCACAAAACCCCGAATGAAGCCATCCGAGGAAACCTCTATCAGACCGAAGCGTGAGGGGTCGCGCACCGGAAAGCCCACGATGGTAAGGTCTGCCCTCTCCCGCTCATGAAAGGCGACCACCTCCCTCACCGGCAGAGTGGTGATGATGTCCCCGTTCATCACCACCAGGGGAGCGCCCACCTCAGGGTGGGCCTCCAGGGCTTCGGCTACCCCGCCGCCAGTCCCCCGCGGCTCCCTCTCTCGGTGGATGGAGAGCGACCAGGGAAGATCCAGCAGGCTGACCTCAATCCTCAGCCGGTCGGCCCCGTGGCCGCTGGCGAGTATTACCCGCTCAAGCTCAAGCTCCCTCAGCGCCCAGAGGACATAGTGGATCACCGGCCGGTCAAGCAGGGGGAGCACCGGCTTGGGCAAAAGCTCGGTCAGGGGGCGGAGCCGGGTCCCCTGTCCACCGGCAAGGATGAGGGCAAACATGGCCAGATGTTAGCCGGCGCGGTATGAAGGGTGGCTGGGAGCAAGCAGTCCTACTCCTCGGGCACCACCATGACGATCTTTCGCCCGTGCTTCTTGCCGAAGCGGACGATGCCCTCGGTCACCGCATAGATGGTGTAGTCCTTGCCCATCCGGGTGCCGGGCCCGGGGTGGAAGGTGGAGCCCCGCTGGCGCACGATGATGGAGCCGTTCCTGGCCCGCTGGCCGCCGTAGAGCTTTACCCCCAGCCGCTTGCCTTCGCTGTCGCGGACGTTCTGCGTGCTTCCTAGTCCTTTTTTGTGTGCCATGGCTCCCCTGCCTAGACCTGGATCTTCTCCACTTTGAGATAGGTGATGTGGTCGCGGTGGCCGTAGAGACGGCGGTAGCGCTTCTTGGGGCGAAACTTCATCACCCGGATCTTGGGTCCCTTGGTGTGCTCAAGCACCCTCAGGGTCACCTTGGCCCCCTCAAGGTAGGGCCTACCCACCTTGACCTCATTGCCCTCCTCGTCAAAGGCCAGAAGCACGCTCTCCACGTCCACCGTCTCGCCCTCAACCGCATCCTTGAGGTGGAAGGTGCGCACCACCTTGCCCTCGCTGAGGGCGTACTGCTTGCCCGCAATCTCGCAGATTACCTTCATCGCCGTCTCCTCGGGGGCCAGCCTTTATAGCAGAGCGCCCCCTTCCGGTCAAGCCGTATGCCTTATACCACCCCCGACGCCCTACTTGGCGTACTCAATCTCGCGCACCTCCCTTACCACGGTGACCTTGATTACACCGGGATACTGTAGCTCCTGCTCAATGCGGCGGGCAAGCTTTCTGGCCAGGTTGTGGGCCAAAACGTCGTCCACCTGCTCGGGCTTCACCATCACCCGAAGCTCGCGGCCCGCCTGGATGGCGTAGCACTTCTCCACCCCGGCAAACTGCTGGCCGATCTCCTCCAGCTTGGTGAGGCGCTTGATGTAGTGCTCCAGGCTCTCGCCCCGCGCCCCGGGTCGGCTGGCGCTGATGGAGTCGGCCACCTGCACGATGGCCGCCTCCAAGGTCTGCTCAATGTCGCCGTGGTGGGCGCCGATCACATTGCACACCACCTCATTCTCACCGTACTTCTGGGCCAGCTCCATGCCGATGAACTGGTGGGGTCCCTCCATTTCGGCGTCCACCGCCTTGCCGATGTCGTGGAGCAGGCCGCCCCGCTTGGCGTTGGTGGGGTCAATGCCCAGCTCCGCCGCGATGGCGGCCGACAGAAAGGCCACCTCTATGGAGTGCTTGAGCACGTTCTGGCCATAGCTGGTGCGAAACTTGAGTTTGCCCAGAAGCTTTACCAGCTCGGGGTGGACCCCGCTTATGCCGGTGGCAAACAGGGCCTCCTGCCCCGCCTCCCAGATGATCTGCTCCATCTCCTCCTGCACCTGGGCTACCGTCTCCTCAATGCGGGCGGGGTGGATCCTGCCGTCGGCGATGAGCCGCTCCAGGGCCAGGCGGCAGGTCTCCCTTCTTACCGGGTCAAAGGAGGAGATGGTCACCACCCCGGGGGTCTCGTCCACAATCACGTCGCAGCCGGTCACCCGCTCCAGGGTGCGGATGTTTCTGCCCTCCTTGCCGATGACCCGTCCCTTCATCTTGTCGTCGGGCAGGTCCACCGTACTAACCATGGCGTCGGAGTAGTGGTCCACGCTGGTGCGCCACATGGCAGTCACCATGATGCGGCGCGCCTCCTGGGCCGCCTTCTCCTCCGCCTCCTCAATGATCCGCTTGTGGAGTTGGGCGGCCTCATACTCGGCCTCCTGCTCCACCTGGGCCATCAGCTCCTCTTTGGCCTCCTCCCGGCTCAGCCCGCTGATCCGCTCAAGCTCAGTCTTCAGCTCCTGGCGGAGCCGGTCCAGCTCCTCCTGACGGGCGGCCAGGGCTTTCTTCTGCTCCTCAATCTCCCGCTGGCGCCGATCCAGCTCGTCAAACCGCTCGCTGAGCTTCTCCTCCATGCGGGCGACCTGCTTCTGCCGATCGCGCAGGTCGCGCTCCCGCTGACGGAGCTCCTGGGTGATCTCGCTTCGCCGCTGGCGGGCCTCCTTCTCCGCCTGGCGGACGATATCGCTGGCCTCCTTGCGGGCCTGGCGCTGGGCCTCGGATAGGATCTCCTGGGCCTGCTTCTTGGCCTGGTCAATCTCCTCCCGGGCCTCCTCCAGGGCCTGCCTCACCACCCGGGGACCGAGCAGCTTCAGGCTGGCCACATAGCCCACCGCCAGTCCAAGAACGATGCCAACTAGTGCTGCTAGAAGTGCTACTGCCGTCTCCATATGATCCTCACCGCCTTTGCGGGAGGTCGCCGGGACGGAGCCCCAGGAAGACGGCAAGCGACTAGAGCGTCTAAGTCAGGGGGGCTAGGCCTGCTTTGCCTTGAGCTCTTCCTCCACCTCGCTCTCCGGCTCAGGGCTTACCTCCACCACCCGCGGGGGAAGCAGGATGGCCCTTAGCCGCTTCTCCAACTCAGCCAAAAGCTCGGGGTTCTCCTCCA
>JALSIF010000007.1 GCA_026981635.1 bacterium
GGCCCTGGTGCCAAGGATCAGGGGTGGGATGAGCCATTCGCTGGGCCGCTGGGCAGAAATAAGCAGTTCCTCCCCCAGTGCCCTGGTCAGTTCCCTTCCTGCTGGATCACTAAAGAAGTCGGCATATCTCTCCACCCGGTTGGCCAGCTGGTGCTGGTGGTAGCCGCTTGACCTGCTTGATGCGCCCACATCCACCGTGAGAGAGAGGATGAGCTTCTCCCTCGCCCGGGTCATGGCCACATAGAGCAGGCGGAGCTCCTCCTGGTTGAGGCGGAGGCGGTTTCGCTGGCGGATCAGGCTCCTGATCATCGGGGCGTAGCTCACCCCGTTTTCCGCCACCAGCTCCATGGCGGTGCCCAGCTGGCGGTCAAAGATCACCTCGCGGTTGAGGTCGCTCTGGTTGAAACTCTTGTTCAGGTCGGGCAGGATCACCACCGGGAACTCCAGCCCCTTGGCCTGGTGGATGGTCATGATGCGCACCGTATCCCCCGCCTCGCTGGTAGAGAGCACCTCCTCCATCGCCTGGGTCTCAAGCCTCAGGCGCAGGTCCTCCAGGTAGCGGATGAAGCGGGTGAGGGAGTGGCCGCTTCCCTGAGCGAAACTCCTTGCTAGGGCGCGCAGCCGCTCAAGGTTTGCCCGCGCCGCCCAGGGCTGGGGGTAGGCGCTCACCAGCCGGGTGAGCCATCCCTCCCGCATGAGCATCCCCACAAGCTCGGGAAGCTCCAGACGAGCGGCCGCCTGCCGCCAGCGAAGGAGGGTGTCCAGGAAGTCCCTCACCTTTCTCACCAGCTCCTGGTCGGGGGAGAAGCTGAACACCGACCGGCGCTCTCCCCTCAGCCCATCGGGCACCGCAAAGCCCTCCAGGTAGGGGGTGGAATCAATGCCTGCCGCTTCCAAGGCATTGATCAGGCAGAAGAAGAAGGAGTAGCGCTCCGGCAGGTTCATCTGAAGCTTGAGCAGGTCCGAGGGACTGAGGTCCCAGCGGGGCAGACGCAGGGCTGCCACTAGCGGGATCTCGTTTAGGGGGTTTTCCACCGCCAGCATAAGGCTTATGAGGTCCCTTACCTCGGGCCGCTCAAAGAAGTCGCCCGGGGTGGTCAGATGAGCGGGGATGCCCAGCTCCTCCAGGGCGCGCTGGAAGTAGATGGCTCGCTCCCTGACCGAGCGCATGAGGATGACGATGTCGCGTCTGGCCAGGGGGCGAAGCTCGTCACGCTCCTTGTCCCAGATGGGGAAGGGGTCTTTGAGTAGTTCATCTATCCGCCTGGCCACCGCCCGGGCCTCAAGCTCCAGATAGGAGGGCTCAAGGTCAGGGTGGGCCGGAACCACCAGCAGCTCAACCGGATGACTTTGGGGATAGGCCGGCTCCCTCTGGCAGAGCTCCTCGTAGCGGCGCTGGCCGAAGACCAGCCGGTCGGCCGGGGTAAAGAAGACCCCGCTCAGCCCAAGGCCAAAGAGGGGGGTAAAGAGGTGGTTTACCGCCGCCACGATCTCCCGCCGGCTGCGGTAGTTCTCGGTGAGATGGACCCGGTAGGTGGCTTTTTGCTTTAGCCTGGCGCTCCCGTCGGGGCTTGCCTCCTCGGCCTGCTCAAGCATCTGGCGGAAGATCTGGGGCTCGGCGTGGCGGAACTGATAGATGGACTGCTTGACATCCCCCACCGCAAAAAAGCCCCCTCCCTCGGCGAGGAGTCCAATCAGCTCGTGCTGGAGGGGGTCAATGTCCTGAAACTCGTCCACCAAGACGTAGCGAAAGCGGCGACGGTAGCGGGCGAGGACCTCCCCGTTTTGGGAAAACAGCCGGTGGGCGAGGATAAGCAGGTCCGACTGGTCCAGGTAGTTCAGGCGACGCTTGTGGAGGGAGTAGGCCCGGTCAAGGTCCTTGATGAGAAGGGCAAACTCCTCCTCTCGGAGGAGGTGATCTGAAAACTCCTCCCTAAGGTCCGAGAAGTCCGTCCTTATCAGAGAGGCAAGTTCCCTGAGCCAAGAACGTGTCTGCTGGTTTCCTCCATAAACCAGCTCCCTTATGCGTGTAAATGGTGCCCGGAAAAGATCGTCCAGCTCCTTGGGGATTCTGTCTACCTGCCCTCTCTTAGAGGTTCCAATCTTCCAGACCCAGTGATCAGAGGGGACCTGTCTAGCAAGGGAGGTTCTTAGCTGGCAGAAATTAAAGAAATCCGCTAGATCCTTCACCCTGAAGCTGGTTAGTGGCCTTACCACCCTGTCCAATTCATCCAGTCGCCGCCGGTCAACCTGCAAGGCGTGGACCTGAAAAAGCACTCTCAACCGCCTATACCAGGCCGAAAGGTGCCTCTGGTAGAGGTGGACCTGTTCCACCAAGGCCCCCTCCAGCCAGCGCCCCTCCTCGCCCAATTCGGCAGGGCTATCTGCGTGGACCAGGGCCCGGCGGCAGCGGGCCATCCGGTCAAGCCACCCCACTCCTTCAGGCAAGGTCCTCAGCCACTGGTAGGTGGAGATCAGCCGGTCGGCCAGGTCCTTCTCCCTTACCAGCTTGGCAAGCTCGCGGTAGAGGACATGGAAGCGGTGGGCGAGCTCCTCGTCCCGCTCGGCCTCGCCGAAGCGGCGCTCAATGAGCTGGCTGATCAGCTCTCTTAGGATCAGGTTCTCCTCTCCCTCGGCAACAATGCGGAAGGTGGGGTCAATGTCCAGCTCCAGGTAGTTGTCGCGGATAACCCGGGCACAGAAGGAGTGGATGGTGGAGATCCAGGCGCGCTCAAGCTGGGCGCTGAGGCTTTCTAGCCCGGGTGCATGGACGGCGCGGGCGGCGGAAAAGATGCGCTCCTTAAGCTCCCCTGCCGCCTTGCGGGTAAATGTCACCACCAGGATCTCGTCAAGGCTCACCGGTTGCCCAACCGGGTTGCCTCCCAAACCGAGCAGGTTGAGCACCCGCTCCACCAGCACGGTGGTCTTGCCGGTGCCGGCGGCGGCGCTGACCAGGAAGTTGTGGGTGGCGTGGGAGGCGATGAAGGACTGCACCGGGTTCAACCGTCGGGAGGAGGGGGTAGAAGGCTGGCGCTTTCCCTTCATCTCACCTCACCCCCCGGCTGGTAGTCGGAAAGATCTCGCTTCCTGGCCACCCGGTAGGTGTGGGTCTGGCGCCAGTAGCGGCAGGCAAGCTGATAGGGACACCACTCGCAGGCCAGCTGGTTCCTCTGCCGGAGAGGCAGCGCCCCCACCCTCCCCTGAGCCAGGCAGTCGCCATACTCCACCAGGAACTCCTCGGTGAGGGCAATCAGCCGCTCAAAAGCCTCCTTCAGACCCCCCACCGACCTGGGACCGACCGCATTCTTGACCTTAAGGCGCACTTGGGCAGATGGGCTAATCGGGGTCACCTGGCCCTCAAAGGCCCGCTCAACCGGTCCCACTAGCTGGAAGGCGACTGCCTCCCCTCCTGCCTCTGAGCGTCCGTAGACCCGACTGGGACAGGGCCTCAGGAAGGCAAGTAGGCTTCCCACCGGAACAAGCTCCCCCTGTCTCGCCCTCTTCAGCCCCACCAGGTAGGAGGCGATCTGGAGCTTGAGACCGGCAAGCATCTCTTTCAGCAAGGACCCCTGAGCGGAGCGAAACTTGTAGTCCAAGACCAGAGCCGGCCTGGGGCCCTCTCCCTGCTCCGAGCCAACCACCAAAACGTCAATCCGGTCAAGCTTGCCCTCAATAAGAAGCCTCCACCCCTGCCTTTCCGTGAGTGGAAGGGTGAATGAGAGGGTGTCTTCAAATTCAACCGGGACAAACCCGGCCAGCTCTTCCTCCACCTTCCAGCGCTGGTGGGCCTCGGCGGAGATGAAGTCGGCGATCTGCTCGTGGAGCCAGTGCTTGAGGCTCCTTACCCGGTCGCCCTCCTCCAGGAAGATGCCCCCCACCCTCTCGCTGGCCTCATGATCAACTTCCCTGAGCAGATCAAGCACCGCCTGCCGGTCACGCAGTCTACGAGGGTCAAAGGTTCCGACCCGCCCCATCACCCGCCGGTAGGCCCCCTCCAGCAGGCGGTGGACATAGCTTCCCGCATCAAGTGGGTTTACCCCCAGCTCCTCCCGCTCCCTGAGGTGCAGCAGCCGATCGGCAAAGTGCTTAAAGGGGCAGTAGGCAAACTCCTCCAGGGCGGTCACCGAGGTACGCACCGTTTCCTCCGGGTAGAGGGAGTGAATCACCCCCGCATCAATGGTCAGTCTGGAAGGGTCTCTGATCAGGGGAGCAAAGTGGACCGGAACTATCTCCGCCTCCTGCCTGAGCAGATGGGTCTCCTCCCGAAGCGAGGCGGGAAGGCCGGCAACCTCCCTTCCCTCCAGCAGCGCCATCAGCGCCATCAGGGAGAGGTCAAGCTCCTCGTCTAAGCGCTCCAGGGAGAGGTCGTCAAACACCCAGTTTCCCCTGGCCCTGGCCCCCAGCCAGGCTCCCAGCAGGAAGGGAAGCTCGTGGGGGGACTGGATGCTCTCCAGCTGCTGGCGGAGGCTGTAGGTTTCGGCGGCGGGCTGCTCCTCAACCCCTAGGTTCTCCCCCAGAAGGCCGGATAGCTCCAGGTGGTAGCTGGAGGGGGAAAGCTCCGTTCCGTCCACATCCACCAGCGGGCGGGTAAGCACCACCCCCTCGCTGGCCCTGGTCAGGGCAACGTAAAAGAAGTAGCGCTCGCCAAGCTGAAGCTCCTCGGGTAGCAGGCCAAACTTCTTCTCCCCGCTGGAGAGGGCCCTTCTCAGACTGGTATCCACCAGCCCTTCCTGGGTGAACTGGCGGGGAAACTCCCCCTCCACCAGGCCACCCACAATCACCCACCTAAGCTCCGGCACCCTTCCCCGCTGAACCTCGCTGACGAGGACCACATCCAGACCGTAGGGGATGGTGCCCAGGCGGTCGGCCTCCAGCCAGATGCGCACCATGGAGGAGAGCTCCTCCAAGGTGACCACCGCCCCACCGGCGATCTCCCTCAGGTCACCAAACAGGGAGGCAAGCTTCCCTAGAGCCTGGCGGTCCAGGGTGTCGCCTACCGGGATAGAGAGGGGCAGAGTGCGAAGGAGCTGAGCCAGATCCCACAGCCAGCCCTCAATTGACTTCGGCGAGTGGTTTTTAAGGTGGGAGCGGATGGGAGCTAGCACCATGTCCCTCACCCACTCAAAGGCCCCCGCCAGTGCAGCTATCTCTGCTTCGGTTCGCTTAGCGGACTTATCGCTCTCCTCCCCATCCAGCCCATCCTCTTCTTCCTGGTCTTCCCCACTCCCTTTCTTAGGGGCAGCCTTGGAGACAAAGATGGGCGATCTCCTGAGGAGCTCGGCAAAGTCGTCGGCAAACCATCTTTGCTGGTCTATCCCCAGACGCAGGGCTTCGTTCTCTACTAGGTCAACCTTAAGGGAGGGAATGTCAAGAAGGCCGCTTCTTAGCAGGTCCATTACCGACACCCGGGCAAAGTCGGTAAGCACCACTTCCAGTAGTGCACTTATGAAGTGGGGCAGGGGGCGGCTGGAGAGGGAGGGCTTGCGGTCCAGGTAGAAGGGGATCTTCCAGCTGCTAAAGATCTCCTGCACCAGCTCGTAGTAGGGCTCTGGGGAGCGGAGCAGGATGGCGATGTCGCGGTAGTTGAGTCCCTCTCTCCGGGTCCAGCGGTGAATCAGCCGGGCCCACAGCTCCACCTCCTGGATGCGGCTCTGGGTGGCATAGAGCTGGACTTCCTCGCATGTTGGTGGGAGTTTTTTCCCCTTGCCATCCATGGCCACCCCTCCCTGGGCGGCAAGCTGCTCAAGCATGAGCAAGGAGTAGCTGCGGAAGCGGGGCGGGGCATCGTCCCCTCGGGGAAGTTCAATCACCTTCCAGGAGAGGTCTCGGGCCGAGAAGCGGTCGGTGAGCCGATTCAGGGTCCTCAGGGTGGGATAGAAGGTCCACTCCGTCCGGCTTCTGATGGCACCGGCCCTTCCTTCTTGGCCTTGATCAATGACTAGCTTTCTCAAAGCTGGATCAAGGTTTAGGGATATCCAGAGCTCCCTTGCCCGGGCAGCAAGCTCCACCAGAATATCCAGCTCCACCTCGGTAAAGTCGGAGAAGTTGTCCACAAAGATGCTGGTCTGCCCGACTTCTTCCTCTTTCGCCACCACTTGGCGGACAAGCTCACCTAGCTCAGCCTGGTCCACCAGCCCCTCCTCCCTGAGGGCCTCCTCGTAGCTGCGGGCAAGCTCACTGATTAGCTCCACCGTCTCCTCGGCCTGCCGAACCTCTGCCTCCTCATTCATTCCTGAGCGGACAAGGCCAGAAAGCCTTGCCGGGGAGAGGTCCTCCGCCTTCCAGCCGAAGGCCCTGAGCTCATGGATGAGCTCGGCCAGCTCCAGGGAGAAGCCCACCCGGTCAACTCCCCGCTTGAAGCGATCAGGTAGCTTGCCCTCCCGCTCCAGCTCGCCTACGAGCCTCCTTACCAGGAGGGCTCTGCCCCGCTTGTCCAGCACCCGGTAGTGGGAGCCAAGCCGGGAGGAGATGAGCTCGTGGGCCAACCGGGCGAAGGTGACCACCCTGGTTCCCAAAAGAACTCCCCGCCCCATCCGGGCAAGGAGCTGGCGCTCCGCCTCAAAGGAGAACTGATCGGGAACCAGGAGCCACTGGTGAGCAAGCGGGTCCGACGAAGCGCGCTCGGTGATGCGCTCAAGGATGAGATGGGTCTTGCCGCTGCCTGCCCGTCCGACTACTAGGTGGATCTCACCCATCTGCCTCCCCTTCTAGACTTCATACAGTTATTCAATACTACCATGAGAAGAAAACTTAGCATTTTCTTTTGTCAAAAATATCTCCTTTTTATCACCTGCTTTAAGCTCTATACTGATCAGCCAGCGATGGGTC
>JALSIF010000008.1 GCA_026981635.1 bacterium
ACCCCGACGAGACGCCCGCCGGAGTGCTGGAAAAGGCCGGCCACATAAGCCTTGAATCGGTCATCCGGGTGGAGGGGGTGCTGCGCCTTCGCGTTGAGGAGCAGCGCCGGTCAGGGGAGCTAAACGGCGACCGTGAGCTGGTGGTCCATGAGCTTGAGGTGCTCTCCGCCGCAAGCCCCCTGCCCCTGCGCATCGCCGACGATGCGGGGGCGGACGAGCTTACCCGGCTGAGATTCCGCTACCTGGACCTGCGCCGCCCACCCCTCCACCGGGCCATGAGCCTGCGCCACCGGGTCGTGCTTACCATCCGAAACTACTTTGACCGGCTGGGCTTCATTGAGGTGGAGACCCCCATGCTTGGCCGCTCAACCCCGGAGGGGGCCCGTGACTACCTGGTCCCCAGCCGGGTGCACAAGGGCAAGTTCTACGCCCTCCCCCAGTCTCCCCAGCTCTACAAGCAGCTTCTTATGGTTGCGGGCTACGACCGCTACTTCCAGATCGCCCGCTGCCTGCGGGATGAGGACCTTAGGGCAGACCGCCAGCCGGAGCACACTCAGGTGGATGTGGAGGTCTCCTTTGCCACCCGCGACGAGCTGTTTGCCATCGGCGAGGGGATGTTTGCCGAGGTCTTCCGCCAGGTGCTTAGCGAGGAGCTTGAGCTTCCCTTCCCCCGCCTCACCTACGACCAGGTGATCCGCCGCTTCGGCTCAGACAAGCCAGATCTGCGCTACGGCCTTGAGATCACCGACCTCACCGACTGGGCAAGGGAGTGCGGGCTGAACTTCATTGAGAAGCTGGTCGCCGAGGGGGCCGCCTGTCTCGCCCTGGCGGTGGAAGAGGTGATGAGCCGAAGCCAGGTTGAGCGGCTGGAGAGGAAGCTTAAGGAGCTTGGCTCCCCCGGCCTTGCCTGGCTGGCCTTTGCCGAGGGCGAGCGGCGCGGGGCCATCTCCCGGGGGATGAGGGACCAGGCGGCAGATCGCCTGAGGGAGCTGGTGGGCCTTGCAGACAGCGGCACCGTTCTATTCCAGATCGGAAGCGGCGAGACCCCCTACCGCCTGCTGGGAGAACTGAGAAATCTCCTCATCAAAGAGCTTGACCTTGAGCCAGAGCGAAAATGGGCCTTCCTCTGGGTAGTGGACTTTCCCCTCTTTGAGCCCGACGACGAGGCCCCCCGGGGAATCAGCCCCTCCCACCACCCCTTTACCATGCCCCGACTGGAGGATCTGGAAAAGCTTTCTTCCGACGACCCGGCCGAGCTTCTCTCCATCCGCGCCGACTGCTACGACCTGGTGCTCAATGGCAGCGAGCTGGGCTCGGGGAGTCTCCGGGTCTGGCAGCCCGAGGTGCAGCGGAAGATCTTTGCCGGCATTGGACTTTCCCCCGCCGAGGCGGAGGAGAAGTTTGGCTGGTTCCTGGAGGCCTTCCGCTACGGCGCCCCACCCCACCGGGGCTTTGCCCTGGGCCTGGACCGCATCGTCGCATTGCTTGGCGGCTACCCCTCCATCCGCGATGTGATCGCCTTTCCCAAGACGGCAAGCGCATCAGACCCCATGACCGGCGCCCCCGCCGAGGTGGACCCCGCCCAGCTAAGGGAGCTTGGCATCCTCCTGGAGGGGGAGTAGGCCGCCCCTGCCCATTGGCGGTCTAGAATTGGCCCGTGTCCTCCCCACTCAGGTTCGGCACCGACGGCTGGCGGGCGGTAATCGGCTTTGAGTTCACCGGCCAGAACCTTCTCCGAGTAATAAACGCCATCCACCAGTGGCTGGAGGAGGCTGGTGAGGAGGGGGAGCTGGTGGTGGGCTACGACAACCGCTTCAATGCCGAGCTGTTTGCCGAGCTTACTGCCCGTCGACTGAGCCAACTTGGTTGGGAGGTGGTCCTCGCAGACCGCCCCACTCCCACTCCGGTTATCGCCTACACCGTGATGGAGCGGGAGATGGCCGGTGGCCTGATGCTTACCGCCAGCCACAACCAGCCCCACTGGCTGGGACTAAAGCTTATCCCCCGCGGCGGGGTGCCTGCCCCAAGCGACACCACCGCCAGGATCGAAGAGCTCATCGCCGAGCAGCGGCCCGATCCCGACCTGGTGGGCCGCCTGATTAGTGATCCCGAACCCCTGAGGAGGGAGGACCTCTCCCCTCCCTACCTCGCCCACCTGGAGAGGCTAATTGACTTTGGCGCCATAAGTGAGCTAACCCAGCCCATCTACCTCAACTACCAGCACGGGGCGGCCATCGGCTGGGTGGCCCCGCTTATGGCAAAGCACGGTATAGAGGTGGTTGAGCTTCGAGAAGACCCCGACCCCCTGTTTGGCGGCTGCCAGCCCGACCCCACCCGGGAGAACCTGCTCGCCGACTGGGCGGACAACCAAATTGAACAGGGCATCATGGTGGCCTTTGACGGTGACGGCGACCGGGTGGGCATCCTGGAGGACGGCACCTTATATCTCACCGGCAACGAGCTCATCCCCCTGATGGGCGACTTTCTCCTCTCCCGCGGTCAGGATGGCCCCCTGGCCAGGAACGTGGCCACCAGCCACCTGGTGGACCGGGTAAGCGAGGCCCACGGCCACCGGGTAATGGAGACCAAGGTGGGCTTCAAATACCTGGGGCCCGCTCTCCTTAGGGGAGCGGTGGTGGCGGGAGAGGAGTCAGGGGGCATCTCGGCCCGCGAGCACGTTCCCGACAAGGACGGCATCTATAGCGCCCTACGCTCCTTGGAGGCGGCCGCCCGCCACGGCTCCTTCCACCTGGCCATGGTAAGGCTTTGGGAAAGCTACGGAGAGAGCCATGCCGGGCGCCGCGACTATCGCCTTGCGCCGGAAAAGAAGGAACTCTGCTACCGGAGGCTTGCCACCCTCTCCTCGGGTGAACAGTTCCTAGGCCGGCGCATTTCGGCGGTAAACCGCCTGGACGGCATAAAGCTTATCTTCGGTGAGACCACCTGGATCTGCTTTCGGGCCTCCGGCACCGAGCCGGTGCTTAGGGTCTACGCCGAGGCGGAAACGATGGGTGAACTAGAGGCCCTTCAGCGCGAGGCGGGTGGCTTCATCGCTGATCTCTAGCCGGCTAGCGGGAGGGTGTACCGCCGGGTGGCGGCCATCCCCAGGCAGGGTAGATCTGGCGGGCGACCAGCTCGCCGTGGCGCTCAATCACCAGCACTCCCACCAGCCGGTCGGGCCTTAGCTCGTCCAGCCGGATGCCAATTAGCCGGGTAAAGCCAGGCACCAGTTTAATCTCCAACATCCTGCCCTGGTCAACCGCCGCCGCCGCGGGTCGCACCACCTTTAGTCCCATCAGGTGGGGACCGATGAGCTTGGGGAAGCCCACCAGGAAACCGGGGTGACCATCCAGGTTGGGGTCGGGATATAGAGGTTCGCCGGGGTCTCTTACCCCGTTGCCGTTGAGGTCATTGAAAGCCTCCCGCCGCCTGCGGTCAATCACCTTGCGCTCCACCAGACGGGCGGGAAAGTCGGGCGCAAAGAAACCGTCTCGGGGGAAGCTGGGGGGAAGGGTACGAGAGGGTCTACCCGGAACTAAGCCTCCCTTCCCTGGCCGGGGAAACTCCCTACCTGCCGCGTCAATGAAGCCCCGCTTCACCTCCACCAGCAAGCGGGAGGAAAGCAGGCGCTTGTCCCCCACCTGTAATGCAGCACCCACCGGGCGGAGGATGATGTCCAGTCGGGTGACCTTGCCCGTCTCAACCCCAACCGGGAAGATGAGCTTGACCAGCTGTCGCCTGATGGGCGGTGGTTCTGCCTGGGACAGCTGACTGTCTCCCTCCGGCGCCACCGCCGAGTAGAACTCCACCACCAGGAGATGCTCTTCCTGGCCGTCAGTGGCGGGCACGCCGGTGAAGGCGTAGGTTCCATCGTCGGTGATGGCGATGGGGGTGAGCAGGTCACCGATTTGGGGCGGCCCGGAGTTTCCGATCTCCTCCCCCGGGTCAACGATCACCGCTCCCATCACCCCCACCAACCCCACCTCCTCGGGCAGGGGAAAGAAGAGCAGGTCGTCTGGCGAAAGCTCCCCCGTATGGTCGCCCCCCTCCAGGGCAGTTTCTAGGCTCTCCCCTGGTGCTAGGTCGGGTAAGCTTCCCTGGTGGGGGACCAGTGGAATAGCCGGGTCAATCACAATGCGGCCCACCACCGCTCCACTCTCCACCTCCCCGGAAGGGGTGGGCGTGGGAGTGGTTCCCGCTTCTCCGCCTCCCCCACCACCACAGGCAGTGCTAAGCAGGGCTAGCCATAGAGTCGCCAGCCAGACCACTGCCAACCTGCCCAGCCTTGCTCTCATCCCGAAAGAAGCTCCTTGAGAACTCTACCCAGCCGCTCAATCCCCGGCTCAATCATATCCGCCGGCACCATGGAAAAGGCCACTCTCAAGCCGGGCCCGTCCGCTCGGTGATAGTTGAAGTAGTTGTAGACGCCTGCCTCCACCAGGTTCTCCCGCATGCGCTCCAGCGCCTCCTCGCCGCTTAGCTTCTCTGGCAGCCTGAGCCACACGAAGAACCCCCCCTCCGGGGCTCGGAAGTTCACCCCATCAGGTAGGTGTTTTCTGAGCGCACTGAGTG
Source organism: bacterium (assembly GCA_026981635.1). GTDB lineage: Bacteria > 4484-113 > 4484-113 > JALSIF01 > JALSIF01 > JALSIF01. The sequence goes on from JALSIF010000008.1 coordinate 4,573, forward strand.
TCAGCGAGAGCTTGTGCTCGTAGAGCCGGCGGATGCGCCCTAGATGCTTTCGCCAGAAGCCCTTGCGCATAAACTGCTCAAGCAGGACATGGAAGAAGGCGGGATTCCCCTTGTCCACCGCCCGCTTGAGCCTCACCAGGGAGAGTGCGATCTCCCGCGGGACCACCATATAGCCGATGCGAAGTCCGGGCAGGAGCGACTTGGAAAAGCTCCTTACCAGGATGACCGCCCCCGCCTCGTCCAGTGCCTTCAGGGTGGGGTGGGCCATTCCCCGGTAATGGAGATCTGAGGCATAGTCATCCTCCAGGATGGGCACCTGATGGCGCGCGCAGATGCGAATGAGCTCCATGCGCGCCTCGGTACCCATGGTCACCGTGGTGGGGTTGTGGAGGGTGGGAGTCACCACCACCAGCCGCACATCACCTCTCCTTAGCCTGCGCTCAAGCCTGGCCAGGTCAACCCCCTCCTCCCCCACCGGGACGGTGTAGGTGCGGAAGTGCTTCGCCTTGACCAGGGTGATGGTGGCGTTGTAGGTGGGCTCTTCAATCACCATCGCCGTCCCCGGCTCAACCAGCAGGGAGGTGACCAGGTCCAGCGCTTGCTGGAAGCCCATCGTCACCACCACTACATTGCGCCCCATGTCTATCCCGTCCAGCTCGCACTCCTCATGGAGCAGATCCAGCAGGGGCGGATAGCCCTGGGGGTTGGAGTAGTCAAAGTAGTAGTGCTCCGGCTTCCAAAGCAGGTTGGTGGAGATGCGCTTGATCTCCTCAAAGGGGAAGGAGCTGGGGTCGGGCAGCGCCTGGGTGAAGCGGATGGTTCCCTCGGGCAGGCGCTCGCGGGGAAGGGCCGAGTAGAAGCGCATCTCCAGCATGAACTTTGACCAATCAATGGCGGCTGGCCGCGGGGGCTCCTCCTTAGGGGGAGGCTCCTCTTCCCCAAACAGCTCCTTTACCTCGTAGACCTCACGGCTGACAAAGGTGCCCGAGCCGGTGCGGCTCTCCAGCCAGTGGTTGGCGATGAGCTCATCGTAGGCACGGCTCACCGTGCGTCGGGAGACCCCCAGCAGGCGGGCCAGCTCACGGCTGGGTGGCAACCGCTGGCCCGGTTTCAGGGTCCCCTCCCTTATGAGCTCAATGATCCGCTGGTAGATCTGGCGGTAGACGGGGACCTCGCTTGCTCGGTCAATCTTGATAAACACCGCAATCTCCCCCGCTGCCTAATCTAACCCCATCCAGCTAGGATTTCCAATGACCAATAGGGTCCAATTTTCAGTGGTCCAATCTGGTCATTCGCCGAGGGAGCGAACACACCTGCTCCCCTACAATCTCACTTTGATAGGTGAGGGCGATCCCCAAGCAGATTGGCGACTACCGCATCCTGGAGGAGCTGGGCCGGGGCTCCATGGGGGTGGTGCTCAAGGGCGAGGCCCCCGACGGCACCCTGGTAGCCATCAAGGTCTTCAACCCCTCCGACGATCTAAGCCCCGGCCACAAGCTTGAGCTCCACGACCGCTTCCTGCAGGAGGCGAGGATCCTAAGCGAGATTGATCACCCCAACGTCGTCCACGTGCTGGCTTCGGGCCACACCGACGGCAGCGACTACATGGTGATGGAGTTCGTGGAGGGGTTCAACCTCAAGGAGCTTGCCCAGATGGGCCGCCGTTTTACGGTGGAGGAGGCGGTAGACATCATCAGGCAGGTACTGCTGGGGCTAGACGCCATCCACCGCCACGGGGTAGTCCACCGGGACATCAAGCCCTCCAACATCATCCTGCGGCCCGACGGGACCGCGGTAATCACCGATTTCGGCATCGCCAGAAAGCTGACCGAGAAAACCCTCGCCCGGGGTGATCATCTGCTCGGCACCCCCGCCTACATGGCTCCAGAGCAGATCACCGGTGGTCAGGTGGACCACCGGGCTGACATCTATTCGGCCGGGGTGGTCCTCTATGAGCTCCTGACGGGAGAGCGAGCCTTCCCCGGCGACATCTCGGAGGCCCTCTACCGGGTGGTGAACGAGGATCCGGCTGACCCCCGCAGCTATCGGCCGGAGATTTCAACTGATCTGGTCATGGCGCTGGAGAAAGCACTGGCCAAAGACCCCGCCCGCCGCTTCGCCAGCGCGCTGGACTTCTACCACCGCCTGGAGCGGGCCCGGCTGGTGGAGCCCACTCCGGAACCTGCCAAGGGCGC
>JALSIF010000009.1 GCA_026981635.1 bacterium
TTGCACCAGCAGGGTGACCTTGCGCTGGAAGAGGAGCAGCCAGGGCGCATCCTGGGCAAGGATTGCCTCCGCCTGGCGGTAGAGCTGGGCCCGTTTCTCTTGATCCAGCTCCACCTGGGCCTGCCTGACCAGGGCGTCAAACCTAGGGTTCTGGTAGCGGCCGATGTTTCCCGCACTGCCCAGGTTGTGGGAATCCAAAAGCTGATAGAGGTAGTTGTCCGGGTCGGGGTAGTCGGCCAGCCAGGTGTTCTGGGCCAGCTCAAACTCCCCGCTGTAGACCCGGTTTAAGAAGGCCCCCCAGTCGCTGGTGTTGATGCTCACCTTGAGCCCCAGGGCAGAGAGGTCGGCGTGGATCGCCTCGGCGATCTGGCGGTGCTTGGTCTGGGTGTCCAGGTAGATGGTGATCTCGGGCAGCCCCTCCCCATCCGGGTAGCCCGCCTCGGCCAGAAGTTCCTTGGCCTTCTCCGGGTCGTAGGGGTAGCCCTCAAAGTCGGGGTTGTCATACCAGGTCCCCTCGGGCACATAGCCCTTCATCACCACCCCGGCCCCCTCCAGCACGTTCTCCACGATGTTCTCCTTGTCCACCGCATAGTTCAGCGCCAGCCTGAGCTTGGGGTTCTGGGCAAAGATCCCCTTCTCGGTGTTGAAGGCCATGGCATACATATCCAGGGCCGGCTTCATCACCAAGAGCTTCTTTAGCTTGGGGTCCTCCTTGATGGCCCGAAGCTGCCCCGCCGGCACGTCGGTGTGGTCCAGCTCCCCCGCCTTGAAGGCCTGCAGGCGGGCCGCCTCGTCCTTCATGATCTTGAAGATGATCCGCCGAAGCCAGGGCTCCCCCCGGTAGTAGCCCTCGTGGCGCTCCAGGACCAGGATACTGTCCCGGTCCCAGCGCTCAAACTTAAACGGCCCCGCCCCCACCGGCTGGTTGCCAAACTGGTCCCCCAGCCGCTCTACCTCCTCCCGGGGGATGATGGCGCAGTTGAGCATCGCCAGCCGGTCTATGAAGGGGGCGTAGGGCTCCTTTAGCCCGATCTCCACCGTATAGTCGTCAAGCGCTTTTATCGCCGGCTTGGTGGTGCTTTTTCCTTCAAAGTATTCCTTCGCCCCCACCACCGGGAAGAGCAGGTCGGCCCGGGGACTTTTCACTGCCGGGTCCACCAGCCGGGTGAGGGAGTAGACCACATCATCCGCCTTGATCTCCCGCCCGTTGTGGAACTTGGCCCCTTTGACCAGGTGGAAGGTGTAGGTGGTGCCGTCGTCGCTTACCTCCCAGCTCTGGGCCAGGGCAGGACGCAGGTTGCCGTCGGGGTCAAACTCCACCAGGGTGGCATGGATCTGGCGGGCCACCGCGGCGCTGTTGGAATCGGTGAGTTGGGCCGGGTCCAGGGTGACCGGGTCACTGATTAGCGGGAAGCGGTACTCCCGGCTCTGGACCGCCGCCGGCAGCCGCTTGCCTTCTCCCCTAAGGGCAGCCTGCTCGGACTCCCCCCTGCCCCCCGGGCAGGCAAGCAACAGAACGGAGAAGAGAGCCATGACCGAGACCAGCACTTGTTTTCTCATGGGGAGACCCTCCTCAGCTTTCACCCTGTCCCATAAAGCTTAGCCCCTCGCCCCACTTAACTCGGCCAGCTTGCTGCCCGGCAGGGTGGGTCCGTAGTCCATCCCGCTGGGCTGGATGAAGTCGGCCTCCTTTCTGATCCAGAAGTCTGCCCCCCGGCTGAGCAGAAAGACCACCTCGCCCCGCGACTGGAGCCGGCGAACCAGACTGTCATAGAGCTGGAAGCGGGCTGAGGGCCGGTCCACCTCCCGGGCGCGGATGATCTTCTGGTTATAGGCCGGGTCGTTGAAGCCGGCAAAATTACCCAGCTGCCAGCGGTTGCGGCTGGTACTGAGTGCCCCCAGCATGCGGGTATAGAAGATGCTGTCCGGATCAGGATAGGGGTAGTCAAACCGCTCAAGCCAGAGGATGGCCAGCCCCTGCTCAACCCGCTTCTCCCACGCTCCCAACGGGACCGGCGAGTCCACGATGGGGAAGGCAAGGTCGTTCATCTCATCCAGGATCGCCCTGCCCAGGGCGTACTGCTCCTCATCGTCTGAGCGGTACCAGAAGCGGTGGGGAGGAAGGTAGAAGCCCTGTGGATGCTCCGACTTGGCCAAGAGCTCTGCCGCCCTGCCCGGGTCGTAGGTGTAGAAGGGGCTAAGCTCAAACTCCTGGTTATAGAGCGGACTTGCCCGCGGGATGAGGTCGTAGAGAGGCTTGTGGAGGGTGCCAAACATGCGCTCCGACCACACCCCCCGGTTCATGTGGAAGCCCACCGCGCGTCTTAGGGCCGCCCGGTTCTCCAGCGGGATCTCCCGGTAGGGGTCGGCCCTAAGGTTCATCCCCATGTAGAAGAGGGAGTAGAGCTCCACCCTCACCTCCCGGTGGGGGGGAAGACTCTCAAGCTCAAGCCCGCCTGCCCTCAGCCGGCCATACTCAAGCGGGGGCACCTCCACCACATCAAGCTCCCCCGCCTGGAAGGCCCTGACCAGCTCCTCCCCCTTGCCGTAGCGGCGGATGCGGACCTCCTTTACCAACGGCCTGCCCAGCCCCCACTGGGGGTTCTGTTTAAGCAGGAGGCCGTCCTTTCCCACCTCGGAGATAAGGAAGGGCCCGCTTGGGGGTGGGAGGGAGTCGGTTGAGCTTAGGGGCGGGTAGTTAAACCCCAGCTCCTCCTCCTTTACCCCCAGCCGCCCGTCTCCCGGTAGGGAGCCAAACTCAGCCAGCACCTTTTCGGCCGGCGCCTGGGATCGGGCCCACTCCAGGTGCTCATCCACCCACTCGGCCGGCACGATGGAGAAGTTCACCGCCGAGAGCACCAGGGGAAGCAGGCGGTTCTTGTGCTTCAGGCGGATGACCACCGTCTGGGGGTCGGGTGTCTGCACCCCGGCGATGCGGTCAGCCTTGCCCAACCAGACCTCCTTGGCCCCCTCTACCCAGTCGTCGCTGAAGGTAAAGAGCTGGCCCGCCTGGGGGTTGGCCGGCCCCAGCGCCGCCGCCAGGGCAAGGGAGGCGGCAACGTCCTCACTGTCAAGCTCGCTCCCGTCGGCAAACCTTAACCCCTCCCGCAGGTGAAAGACAAACTCCATCCCCTCCTCCCGCTCCTCCCAGCTCTGGGCAATGAGCGGGCGCGCCTCCCCCGAAGCGGGGTCAAAGTAGGTGAGCGTGTCCCACACCTTGCGCGCGATGCTCACCTCCAGGGGGGTGCGGGCGGTGAAGGGCAGGAAGCGCTCGGGGAGAAACTCCAGCGTGCCAAGTCTCAGGGTGGAGACCTTCTGCTCGGCTGCCTGCTGATTACCTGAATCCCCATTTCCCCCTGCCGGACAGCCAACAAGCACCACCAGCCCCAAAAGTAGGGCCACCGCTCGCAGGCGACCAGCTGCTCTCTCCCTTTCTGCCATGGGAACTCCCCTAAAAGGACGAAGACCAGCCCTGCCTAGTTTATCCCCTCGCCTCCTCCCCGGCAAAAAATATCTCCTCCAGCACCCTCTCTGCCAGGTTGTAGGCAAACATCCCCAGCGGTGGAAGGTATACGCCGGTAAGTAGGGCAAACTGGATGAGGGGCCCAATGAGCCAGCCAAGCCTCCTTGCCACCAGCCGGCGACCCGGCCAGCAGCCCTCGCCGGCAAGATACTTAGCCGCCACCCTCAGCGCATCCCGCCTGAGGTCCCCCCGCGCCTCGTCCAGCACTTGAAGCACGGTAAGCATCCCCCTTGGAGGGCGAAACATCTCCTGCATGAGGAGGTCAAGCAGGATGAGGAGGAGAAAGTAGAGGCCCATAAGGGTCAGCACCCCCACCGCCGCCAGGGCGTGGAGTAAGGCGAAGAACGCCACCCCGAGATAAAAGAGAGGTATCGCCCACCAGAGCTGATACTCCCCCAGCATCCGCCGGGCGTAGGCGGGGATGCCCCGCCGCCTCCTTTGCCTGGCCCGCCGGGAGGGCTTGGGGCCTCCTCTTATCTCCCCATCCCCACTCCCCTGGGAAGCAGCCATCCCGGCCAGTTTAGTTAGGACAGGGGTAATAGAATGGCATTGACCATGTCCCTTTCCGCCCACCATGCCGCGGGACTGCCCACCGCCTCCGACGGTGAGTTTCCCATCATCACCGTCTCCCACCTGACCAAGGTCTACCGCCAGGTGGTGAGGCGGGAAGGTTTCACGGGTGCGCTGATTGACCTTTTTAACCGCCGCTACCGGGAGGTGCGGGCGGTGGACGACATAAGCTTCACCATCGCCCGGGGCGAGATCGTGGGCTACATCGGGGCCAACGGGGCAGGCAAGTCCACCACCATAAAGATCCTCACCGGCATCCTGGTCCCCACCTCTGGGAAGGTGGTGGTAAACGGACTTGTCCCCTGGCGGGAGCGCTTTCGCCACACCCGCCAGATCGGGGTGGTCTTCGGCCAGCGCACCCAGCTCTGGTGGGACCTGGCGGTGATTGAGGCCTTCCGCCTGCTAAAGGAGATCTACCGGGTGCCGGAAAGGGAGTTTCGCCGCCGGCTGGACCTGTTTGTGGAGGTGCTTGACATTGCCGACCTGCTCCACACCCAGGTGCGCAAACTCTCCCTCGGCCAGCGCATGAAGTGCGACCTTGCCGCCAGCCTGCTCCACAACCCGCCGGTGGTCTTCCTGGACGAGCCCACCATCGGCCTGGATGTGGCGGTAAAGCAGCGCATCCGCAAGTTCATCCGCACGGTAAACGCGGAGGAGAAGACCACCGTGATCCTCACCACCCACGACCTCAAGGACATTGAGGCCCTCTGCCCCCGGCTGATCATCCTTGACCGGGGGCGCATTCTCTACGACGGCTCCCAAGCCGGCCTGCTGGAGCGCTTTGGCCGCTACCGCCGCCTGTTCATGGAGCTTGACCTTCGGGCGCTGGGGATTGAGGGAGATCCAACTTCACCCGAGGCGCTGGATCGGGTGCGGAAGCACCTGCGGGAGCTTATTGAGAGCTACCAGATGCGCCTGCGCCACCGGGGCGGCCCCATCTTCTCCCTCAGTTTTGACCGCACCCAGATTAGTGCCAGTGAGGTGCTTGAGGCGGTATTGAAGAGCCTTCCAGTCCATGATCTGGAACTCCGCGAGCCCGATTTGGAGCAGATCGTAAGGGCCATCTACGAGCGCTCCAGCCAGGACCAGCAGGTCATCGCCACCCCAAATCGAACCCGAACCTAGCTATTATCAGTTGAATTGGAGAATAATGTAATGGAAGTCACCTTCCCAGCTTGAAGGCTCTCTCCGTTAAGCGAGCTTGCAGGGATTAGCTGGCGGGCCACAGGGGTTCTCGGCGGAGGTATCTTCACCACCGCTCTCCTCCTCCTCAGATGCGGCCTCTTCATCCTGCCCCTCCGCTCCAGGCTTCTCTTCCTGAGAAGCCTCATCATCGTAGGTCCCCTCACCTTCGGGGGTGGCCTCCTCCACCGAGGGCTCCTCCACAGCATCTTCCATGGCATCCTTGGTCTCGCTCTCCACAGGAGCGGTTTCCTCACCCTCGGTGGGAGCAACATCCTCAACCTCCTCCGGGGTGCCGGGCATTGGCTCGGTGACAGTCCCAGTTACTCCCTTGACCTTCTCCGGCTGCTGCTTGGGGCAGCCGAGGGCAAACACCAAAACTAAAGCCACTAGGCTGAGCACAATCACCGAAATCCTCATCGCAGTCCTCCGTCTCCTATGGATTTCCCGCTCCAGGGAGCGGGGTAGGTAGTTTAGCACAGCTACCCCCCTTTTTGCTAGTTGCAAATTCGCAGGTCTACTCTGATAAGCTCAACCCATGGCGCTAGCAAGGCTTGACAAAAAGATTAACGACGAATCACACCCCCTTGAACTTGCCCGCAATCAGCTCGCCCGGGCAGTGGAGCACCTGGGGCTGGATCAGGAAACCTGGGAGCTCCTCTCCGAACCAGAGCGAACCCTAGACCTCCGGCTGGCGGTAAAGTGCGACGATGGCATCACCCGATGCTTCCACGCCTATCGCTGCCAGTACAACACCTGGCGCGGCCCCTCCAAGGGGGGACTGCGCTTCCATCCCGAGGTAGACATGGAGGAGGCGGTGGCGCTAGCTGCCTGGATGACTTGGAAGAACGCCCTCAACCGACTCCCCTTCGGTGGCGGCAAGGGCGGGGTGAGGGTGAATCCCCGCCAGATGTCAACCGAGGAGCTGCGCCGCCTGACCTACCGCCTGGTGGAGCAGCTTGCGCCTGTACTGGGACCCAACACCGACATCCCTGCCCCCGACGTAAACACCTCTAGCCGGGAGATGGGCTGGATCGTGGACGCCTACAGCCGCATCACCCAGCGCCTGGAGCTGGGGGTGGTGACCGGCAAGCCCATTGAGCTGGGTGGCAGCCTGGGCCGCAGCACCGCCACCGGCCGGGGGGTAGCCATCATTACCCAGCTGGCCGCCCAGGAACTGGGGCTTGAGCTGGAGGGAGCCAGGCTGGCAGTGGAGGGGTTCGGCAATGCGGGAGTGTGGAGCGCCCGCTACCTCTCCTCCTCGGGGGTAAAGCTGGTGGCCGCAAGCGATTCCAAGGGAGCGGTCTACAACTCCCAGGGAATAGATCCCGTCTCTCTCGCCGCCCACAAGCGGGAGACTGGCTCGGTGGTGGGCTTCCCTGAGGCTGATGACCTCACCAAGGAAGAGCTGTTTGAGGTAGGTTGCGACATCCTGGT
>JALSIF010000010.1 GCA_026981635.1 bacterium
CCTCCTCCGAGAGCAGGCGGTAGCTGATCTGGGTGGTCCCCTGCTCAGTGCTCTTTTCCACCATCAGGTGGTGGCTGGCCGCTGCCGCCACCTGGGCAAAGTGGGTGATGGCCATCACCTGATGGGAGCGGGCCAGCTCCCCCAGAATCTCACCCACCCGGTGGGCGGTCTCTCCTCCCACTCCGGCGTCAATCTCATCAAACATGAGCAGGCGGATACCGCTCCCCTCGGTGAGCACCCGCTTCAGGGCCAGCATCACCCGGCTCGCCTCCCCCGCACTGGCTATCTCCACCAGGGGACGGGCGATTTCACCGGGGTTGAGGCTGAGCAGGAACTCCACCCGGTCGTCCCGCCGGCAGGGGTCGTCACTCTCCTCCACCTCCACCAGGAAGCGGGCCCCCGGACAGCTGAGCCTCTCCAGGGTGGCCTGGGTCTCCCGCTCCAGCCGCCCGGCAAGCTCCCTGCGCACCTTTCTCACCTTCTCCTGCAGCTCTGCGATCTCCTTCGCCAGCTCCTCCAGCTGGCGGTTGAGCTCGCCGGGGTCGGAGCTTTCCGAGACGATCTCCAGACGGCTAAGCTTTTCCGCCAGCAGCTCGCCCAACTGGTCGGCCGGGGTGCGGAAGCGTTGCTCCAGGCGGTAGATCTGGCTGATGCGGCTCTCCACTTCGGCCAGCCGCTCCGGGTCGGGCACGAAGCGCTCACTGAGCTGGCCCAGAAATAGGGCGGCGTCAGCCGCCACCGCCGCTGCTTGAGCGAGCTGGCCGAGGTAGGCCTCAAGCTCCGCCGAAGTCTCGGTTTCCTCCCCAATCAGTTCCCCAATGCGCCGGAGCCGCTCCAGGGCCGATGCGATCAGCTCCGAGGCTCCCGCTCCTTCTTCCCGGGAAAGGTCCTGTTGGGCCTCTCTAATAAGCCCACCCAGCTCCTCGGCGTGGACCAAGACCTGCCTCTCTTTGAGCAGGCCTTCAAGCTCTCCCGGCTCAACCCCGGCCTCCCTCAGCTCCTCCACCTCCTCCCTGAGCCGCTCAAGCTCTCGCCTCCGTTCCTCCTCGCTCTCTGCTAGCTCTGCTAGGGCCTGCCTCACCTGTCGGAAGCGATGGCGCAGCCTTTCAAGCCCCGCCACCCTCTCATGGTGCGCCTTGTCCCCCAGCGCATCAAGCAGGCCCAGGTGATAGCGTGAACTGAACAGCCGCTGGCTTTCGGCGTGTCCCGAGTAGTCCATCAGGTTGCCCACCGCCTCCACCAGGTCGGCCACCCTGACCGGTTTCCCCTCTATCCACTGCCGGCTGCGCCCCTCCCGCGAGAGCTCCCTGGCCACCGTCAACTCCCCCGCCTCCCGCTGAACCACCAGCTCCACCCGACAGCGGTCGCCATGGGAGCCCACCATGGAGCGGTTGGGTCGGGTGCCGGCGGCGAAGGCGATTGCCTCCATGAGCAGGGTCTTGCCCGCTCCGGTCTCGCCGGTGATGGCGATGAATCCACGCTGGGGAAGCCGGAGCTCAACCTCCCGGATGAGGGCGAAGTTCTCAATCTTTACTCTGCTGATCAACTCCCCAAAGGGGAGGAAGGGAGGCCTATTCCTCCTCCACTTCCTCTACCTCCACCCGAATAAGCCAGTTGGTCAGCCTTTCCTCCGGCTCCACGCTCCAGGTCTTGATCGCCCCAGGCAGGCCCACAAAGGAGGTTCCCTGGTTGCCGCTCTGGTCGTAGCCCACCAGGAGCTCCACTCCCGGCACGGTCCGGCCGGAGACCTGGATGTAAAAGGGCCCCTCCACAATGCGCTCCCGGGGAACATCCAGCCTCACCCAGGCGGGGACCGAGGTGAAGATGGAAAAGGGATAACGGAAGGTGTCTATCAGGGTAAGGTCGCCCCGGATCAGGTGGATGGCGAAGTTCTTGTCACTGCGATACCATTCGCCAGCCGCCTTGGCAGCCAGATAGATGGCCTTGATCTTGTACTTCTTCCCCTCCTCGCCGAACTTGACCAGCGGACCCACCTGGTCGTGGACCCCCACCTTGCCAAAGCGGGCCACCCCGCTGATCTGACCGCTGTCGTGATAGAGAATGTTGTTACCGGTGGGCAGGTCCTCGGGAGCTAGGTAGTCCTTGGGCAGCAGACGGTCAACCAGGGTGACCTTAATCATCCACTCCTTTTCTTCGCCCTCAGGAAAGTCATACAGATCAAGCACCGGGTGCCCATACTGGGAGTGGACCATCTCCTCCTGGGGCTCGGTCCAGCCCACCTCCACTCCCCGCACATCGTTACTGGCGGTAAACACTCCCACCTTGAAAAGCTCCGGCACCCTCTCGTTGAGGAAGCTCACCTCCACCCAGCCACCCTGGAAGCTGAATTCCTCATAGCGCAGGATTTGGCGGGCGATGGGCTTGTTGTCGCTGTCAAAGAGAACCACGGTGACAAACCCCTCGCCGGTGCCGTAGCGACGGGCAAAGACCGACACCTTGGTCACATAGTGCTCGTCAAAGTCCAGCGGTGTCTCAAAGGTGGTGATGTGCCCATACTGCTCATAGTGGAGGTAGCCCGCGGGCTCGTCCCCCGCATAGATGAGCTCCACCTCCCGGGCACCCGCCACACTAGTCAGGGAAAGGATGATAAGGACGGTCAGACCCCAAAGTGCTCCAGCAGATAGCTTCCTCATCGGTCTCCCCCTCTAGTAAGTGGCTGCTGAATTATATCCCCACTGGACCGACCAAAAAAAGCGGACTCTGTTCAGCTGGGGAGAGGGGCTGGCTATCCCTAAAGGTGGGGAATAAGCAGCACGGTGCTAAGACCCAGGAGGAAGAAGAAGCCAAACAGATCGGTGAAGGTGGTGACAAAGACCGAGCTTGCCACCGCCGGGTCAACCCCCAGCGCCTTGAGCACCAAGGGGATGCTTGAACCGGCCACCGCGGCGATGATGTGGTTGCCCCACATGGCCAGAAAGACCACCAGCACAAACCACCAGTTGTCTGTAACCAGCGAAGCGACTACCCCGGCGGTGGAGGCGATCACTAACCCGTTGATGAGCCCCGCCTTTACTTCCTTGAAGAGGAAGGCGAAGAAGCGCTGGAAGGTGAGTTCCCCCAGCGCCAGTCCCCTCACTGTGACCGCCAGTGCCTGGGTGGCGGCGTTACCTCCCATGCCGGCGATAACCGGCATGAAGACCGCCAGCATCACCGCTTGGGCGATGGTTCCCTGGTAGTAGCGCACCACACTGGCGGCCAGGAAGGCGGTAAACAGGTTGATCATCAGCCAGGGGAGACGGTTTCTTACCACCTGCCGGGTGGGAGCGAGGACCGATTCCTCCTGACTTACGCCACCGAATTTGAGCAGATCCTCCTCGCTCTCCTCCTCAATCACCTCAATCACGTCGTCGGCGGTAATCACCCCCACCGGCCGCCCCTCGGCGTCAACCACCGGAAGTACGGTGAGATCGTGCTCGCGGAAGAAGTTGGCCGCCTCCTCCTGGTCCAGGTACTGGTCAACCGCCAGCGCCTTCTCCCCCTCAAGCTCTGAGAGCTTGCGGTCGGGCGGTGAGATGAGTAGCTCCATGAGGGGGATCTGGCGGTTCAGTCTGCCCTCCCCGTCAAGGGTGTAGATAAACTGCAGGGGCCTCCCCTTCCTCAAGTGCTGGCGGCGGCGAAGGATTCTTACCACCTCCTCCACCGTCAGGTGCTCGGGCAGGGCCACATAGTCGGAGGTCATGATCCCGCCGGCCGTCTCGGCGGGATACTTCATCAGCTCCTCTAGCGCCGCTAGCAGGTCAGGATACTTCTCCAGCAGGGCCTCCTGTCGGGAGAGGGGCATAAGCCCGATCAGGTCTACTGCCACATCGTCGGGTGATTCCTTTAGCATCCGGTAGAGCTTGGCGTCGGGTAGGCGGGCCAGGATGCGTTGGGGGCGCTCTTCAGGGAGTTCCAGCACCACCTTGGCCGCCAGCTTCGGCTCCATGTCCAGGAGTTCCTCCACCAGCCGCTCGTCTGAGCTGAGCTCAAATTGGCCGGCCAGCGCCTCGGCGCTTTCCGCCTCCTGCTCAGCCAGGACCTCTTTCTGCTGCTCTGGCTCTCGCATAGTTCCCTAATCTACCCCAAAGACGCCTTCTTTCTGCCCTCAGCTCACAAACTCACCTACTCACCTGAGCGGTTGAAGTTTGGGGTAGTAAAGTTAGAGAAGGAGGGGAGCAGGATGAAAGTCAGACAGACAGGGCGAACCGTTTTAACCTTGGGCCTGATCACTATCCTCACTTTCCTCACCGCTTGTCCCAAGAACCAGTACCAGGTGAGGTCTGCTGAAGACCCTGCTCCCCGCTACCTGTCTGCCGATAACCCGGCAGGGGTGAAGGTGGGTGAGTGGCAGGTGGTGGTGTGGACCGACCCGGGCCGGCGCAAAGAGCTGGGCCGCTATCCCGACGGCACCCAGGTGAAGGTTATCGGGGTGGCCGACACCGAGCCCCAGATGGTAAAGATCCGCCTGCCCGACGGCATGGTGGGCTGGGTGGAGGCCTACCGCCTACGCAAGCGCCCCAATCGCGAGGGGCTGACTAAGCAGTCTAGTTAGTCAGCTTCCGCCCACCAAGCTTTCTGCAGTCCTACCTAGCCGGAACTAGCCGGTGATCTGGGGGTCAACCGGTAGCCACCGCTCTCGGCCCAGAATTAGACGGGTGGTCTCAACCAGCGGCGGTGCCTCCACCTGAGTAATGGAGAGGCTCTCTCCCACCACCTCAAGCTTGAGCACCTTCCCCGTGGGTGAGACCAGCAGGTGGTCGGGTCTAATCCCGGCGGTCTCCTCGGGCACAACGATGAAGGCCAGCCAGGGCGGATCGGTGGGTACGAGCCCCAGCAGGCCCACATTCCTGGGCAGCGCCGCGCAGACATCTATGGTTCCGTCCGGCCGCCAGCGGCAGAGGTCCTCCCAGGAGTATGGCAGGTTATCCCTTGGGTAGAGCTGTTTGTCAGGCATCTGCACCGTAGGGCTGAAGCGTATGTTTCCTACAAAGCCTTCCTCCGAGTAGCCATAGAGACTCGGTCCCTGTCCAAGACCCAAGGGGATTGGCCTACCCAGACCGCTTCCCCGGTAGTCTACCTTCCCCTGGATGAGCACCGTATGGCTGAGCCGGGTTCCCATCACCACTAGGCCAAGGTCCGGGGTAACGATGGGAGGGATAAGCTGACTGCTTTCGCTGTTCTCCTCATACCTGATGCAGTCGGTGATCTTTCCACTTTCCACCTCCAGGGCGCAGGCAACCGTTGCACTGAAGGGGAAGGACCCCCCGGCAGGTATTCCCCTTAGCCTCTCCCTCAGCTTCTGCTTGGTGCTTCCGGTGGTGGGTCCCTCATCCCTGACGGTGAGGGTGAACCTGACCAGCAGGCTCTTCCCGTCTGCACGGGGCATGAGGGCAAGGTGGAAGAAGGAGGGGCCGAAGCCCTCCTTTATCTCAATCAGCCTGCCCCGGCTCTCCAGGTATGCGGAGGGAAGCTCAATGCCCGCCTTGCGCAGGCTCTCGCCCAGGTTGAGGTGGGCCACCAGCTCGGCCCCGCCGTCTGCCCTGAGCCTGACTACGCCGGCTCCCAGGTAGGTCTCCTTGACTGAACTTCTCCCCTCTTCGGGGAGGTATGGGCCATACCTCTTACCTCGTAAGGAAAGAGCGAAGTAGGCGTCTCCGCCCAGGAATGCCCCTCCTGTGGAAAGGGAAGGATATCTCCTTACATCCTCTGGCCATTCCTCCGGTGGTGAGATAGCTTTATTTATCTCTTGTGGATTAAAGCTTCGTCGCCAGAGTATCTTCCCCTCATCGTCAAGTGTCACCAGCTCCCACCTTGGGCTACCCTGGTGGCCCCTCGCCAGCACCGCAAAGCGCTCAGTGCCAGCGAGCATTTCCAGGTAGTAGTAGGAAGAGCCTTCCTGCCCCCGGGAAGTGAGCACCACCTCCTCCCTCAGCCTGAAGAGCCCTGCTGGGACAGGCTCGGCCAGCCCTGCGATTCTCTCCGCCACCTCAGGGGAGGGCCCGAAGGGGGCGAGGCCCTTCTCACTCTCCCTCAGGAAGAGCACCGTTCCATCCCGTCGCAGAACCCCATACTCCCCTTCGGTGCTGAAGACCAGGGCATAGTCTGGGCTGAGCGATGCTCCAAGCCTCCAACCTTGGGGCAGCCGGACCACCTTCTCCCATCTGCCGTAGGAGTCATAGCGCACCACCAGGGGCTCGTAGGGCCAGAATCTCCGCTCTGCCACCAGCTCCCACTCGTCCCCCTGGCGCACCCATACTCGGTAGGGTTCAATCAGGCTGGCCATCCAACCCTCCCCGAAGGGGTAGTAGCGGGGAAGCACCCCACTGTTCCCCCACTGCAGATGGAGTCGGTTACCGGTTGAACCTAGGAAGAGGTTGACAAAGGAAACCCACCGTCGCTCGTCTCGGTCGGGGCTGAGCACCCTGGCTAGTGGGTTGCCTAGGGTGGTGATCAGCACCTGTCCGGGATAGCTCTGAGCCAGACAGTCAAGGCATACCTCGCTCACCTTCTCCGGCCTGCCCTGGGGCGCAAGGTCAGGCAGAGACAGCCTCACCCGATAGAGGTCCCTGGTCTGGGGCATGGTGTAGTAGGCGTTTAGGTAAAGGTAGATGGTGCCGCCCTCGCCGAGGGCTATCCCCTCAATGCTCACCT
>JALSIF010000011.1 GCA_026981635.1 bacterium
GTAGGGGAGAAGCTCTCCGCGCGCACCCCCTGGGCCCTGAGGGCGGCCACCATCAGGCGCACGCTGCGCTCCTCGCCAGAGAGAACCACCTCATAGCTGGCTGGAACAGGGACCTCGCCCCCCACCTCCTCCAGCGCCCGGATCAGCCGGTCGGTCTCGTCGCCCATGGCCGAGACCACCACCGCCACCTGATCCCCCCGGGCGATGCGCTCGGCGATGGCCCGAGCCGCCCGGGCGATGAGCTCCGGGGTGGCGATGGAGGTGCCCCCAAACTTGATCACCCTGCGCACGCTGGCCCGATTATAGGCAGCACCCACGCCGCAGACCTTGGCCGGTCGCCCCTACAATCCCTCCGGTGGCAGCAAGCTCAGGCCCAGCTGGGGAGAGGGTGCGCCTGGCGGTGGCCGGGGGTGCTACCGGCGGCCACACCTTCCCCGCCCTGGCCACGATCAGGGCACTTAGAGACCTCACCGGGGGCAGACTTGCGATCCTCTGGCTGGGCTCAGACCGCTTGGACCGGAAGGTGGCCGAGGAGGAGGGGTTTTTGCATGTGGCGCTTGACTTCTACTTCCAGCGCTGGCGGCCAACCCCTAGCAACCTCCCCGCCATCCTGCGCTTCCTCGGCCAGCTCATCACCCGGCGCCCCTTCCGCCAGGCCGCCGAGGCACTCACCCGCTTTCGGCCCCAGCTTATCCTTTCCACCGGCGGCTATGTGGCCCTGCCCACCCTGGTGGTGGCCCGAAGGCTGGGCGTCCCCATCCTCCAGCTTGAGCCCAATGCCCTGCCCGGCACGGTAACCAGCCTGTTTGCCCGGCGGGCAGAGCTTACCGTTATTCCTCCCGGTGCGAGGCCGCCCGCCAGGCGGGTCTTTGAGCTTGGGGTGCCGGCCCTGCTCCCCTCCAAGGAGGAGGCGGAGCAGAGCTTTCGCCGCTACTCTCCCTCTGGAAGGCCGCTCATCCTCTTTACTGGCGGAAGCCAGGGAAGCAGGCAGATCAACCGGTTGGCCGAGAAGCTGGTCCCGGAGCTGGCCGGAAAGTTCTCCATCGTTATCCAGCACGGCAGACAGGAGATCTCGGCGGGTCTGGCTGAGCTTGACGGAGTAACCCTTATTCCCTTTGAAAAAAACCTCTCTGCCCTCCTTGCCGCCTCTTCGCTGGTTATCTCCCGGGCCGGTGCGGCCACCCTCGCCCTGATTGAGGAGCTTAGGCTTCCCGCCCTGCTCCTTCCCCTGGGAGGAAGAGGAGGACACCAGTACCACAACGCTGCTCGCCTATTGCGGCTGGGCCACCCGGTGAGGATCGCAGCGGGTCCCGAGGAGGGAGAGGAAATCCTCGTCTGGATCGACTCCCACCTGCTTGCCTCCCCCGCCTACCAGCTTATGGAGCTTTCCGGCGGCCCCAACCGGCCAGCCAGACAGCTCGCAGAGCTGATTCTTGACCTTGCGGGCAGCTCATCCCAAGCCGGTTAGGGTAAACTCAACAGCGTGGTCCTGGGCAGGCGGCAGCTAGGACTTCTACTTTCCTGCACCCTCACGGCCCTTTTGGTGGTGGGTCTGGCCGCTAGCCAGGCCGGGGCATCGGTGGGGGTGGTGGTGGGCGGTGAGCTGATCCAGTTTGCCGCCCCACCCATCGTGCGCTCGCCGAGCGGCGACTTGCTCATCTCCCGTGCCCTCATTGAGCGCATTTGGGAGCCAGTGGAGGGCCAGCCCGAGGCGGGCCGGCTGGGCGACCGCCTCTACCGCTTCTTGCCCCAGGGGGACCTTTCCCGAGGGGGGAGGAGCATCGCCCGCCGCCAGCGCCTGGCAGCCCTCCCCAAAACCGACTTCTACTCGGCAGCCAGCCTCAGGGTGGAGGGGCTGGACATCTTCTTTGACCCACGCCTTGCGGGCTACCGGGTGGTGGGAACCCTGAGAAGGATCACCCTTGGGGAAGACGGTAGCGTCACCCTGGTGGCGGTGGGTCCCCTGGCCATGCGAAAGATCCCCTCCACCAGCGCCCGAAAGCTGACCATTGAGCTTCCCGGAATTAGGCCAGCCCCCGAGCTGTTTACCCCCCCGCGCACCGCCTCCGGCATCGCCCTCAGTCTCAGCTACCGGGCGGAGGACTACACCACCGTGCTCACCTTTGACCTCCCCGCCGACCGCAACGTCCACTTCCTGCGCTCCTCGGGGGGACGGGTGGCAGCCATTGACCTCAGCGAACACCTGGAGCTGGCCGGAGTTGAGGCGAGCTACGCGGGCAGCGCCATCTTTACCCTCATCCTGGGCAGCAACCCCGACTACCGGGTCTTTCGCCTCACCGATCCGCCCCGGCTGGTGTTTGACTTTCCCGGCGTGCGCATCGCCGGCCCCACCCGCCGGGAGAGACTCTCCCTGGAGAGCGTGCGCGAGGTGAGGGTGGGGCAGTTTCAGGAGGATCCCCCCATCGCCCGGCTGGTCTTTGAGACCGCCTACCCCCTGCGCTACCGGGTGATCAAGAACTCGGGCGGGGTGTTTAGGGTCCAGCTCATTGACCCGGCCAAGGCGCGAAGCGAGGGGCTCATCGTGCTTGATGCGGGCCACGGGGGAACCGACACCGGCGCCATCGGCACCCGGGGAACCGAGGAGAAGGAGATCAACCTGGCCATCGCCCGGCTCACCCAGAAGGACCTGGAGGAGATGGGCTACCAGGTGGTCCAGACCAGGGAGGGGGACTACTTCCTCAGCCTGCAGGAGAGGGCCGAGCTGGCCAACAAGCTTGCCCCGGTGGCCTTCGTTTCCATCCACTCAAACTCCATCCCCAACCCCGAGACCCAGGGGATCATGACCTTCCACCACCCCACGGCAGGGGAGGCCAGGAAGCTTGCCCGCTACATCCAAAGCTCCCTCATTGAGGTGACCAGGGCGGTGGACAAGGGAGTGCGGACGGCCGACTTCTATGTGCTCAGGGAGACCCTGGTGCCTGCCGTCCTGGTGGAGACCGGCTTTCTCACCAACCCGGAGGAGGAGAGCCGGCTGAGGGACCCCAGCTACCAGGCCCTCATCGCCCAGGGCATCGCCCGCGGCATCGCCGCCTGGCTGAGGGAGGTGGAGTTTGAGGACGCCCCCCTGCTGGAGACCCTATCCCTCCCCTGACCCAATAGAATTGCCCCCATGGACCTGGACCGCTTCGTAGATAAGTACCGCCAGCTCAGGGTGGTGGAGGCGGCACGTTTTCTGGTTGGCCACTGTCTGGTCAGAGACCACCCTGAGCTGGGTGAGGTCCGGGCCCTGATTACCGAAGCGGAGGCCTACCGAGAGGACGATCCGGCCAGCCACTCCTACCACGGCCGCACCGCTCGCACCTGGCCCATGTTTGAGCGCCCCGGCATCCTCTATGTCTACCTCTCCTACGGGGTCCACCACTGCATGAACGTAAGCGCCGAGGAGGAGGGTAGGGGAGCGGCGGTGCTCATCCGGCGGCTGGTGGGACTCCCACCCCATCAGCACCTGCGCATGCTGGGGCCGGGGCTAATCTGTCGCGCCCTGGCCATTGACCGCTCCATGAACGGGCTTGACCTTTTCGATCCCGCCTCCCCCCTGAGACTCATGCCTAACCCGGAGCGGGAGAAGTTGGCCCCCTACATTCAGGTGGGTGAGCGGATCGGGATCAAGGTGGCGGTGGAGAAGCCCTGGCGCTTCTACATAAACCGGGAGCTGGAAAAGGCGCTTCTTACCGGTGGCCGGCAGGCCGACCTATCACTGCTAGAATCGGCCCGTGGGCAAGCTGGAGAAGCTCAAGGCCAAGGTAGCCAGTCTGGGGCTTAAGTGGCCCCCTCCCCCAAGGCCGGTGGCCAAGTACGTGACCGCCCGCCACCTCTCGGGCTTGGTCTCGGTCTCCGGTATGGTTCCCATGGTGGATGGAAAGCCCCTCTACACCGGCAAGGTGGGGCGCGAGGTGACCCTGGAGCAGGCCCAGGAGTGCGCCCGCCAGTGCGTGCTCAACGCCCTCGCCGCCCTGGAGGAGATCCTCCAGCAGGACTTTGAGGGCCTGATCGGGGCAGTAAAGCTTCGCTGCTACGTAAACGCCACCGATGACTTTACCGACCACTCCAAGGTGGCCGACGGGGCAAGCGAGCTGCTCGCCGCCCTGCTTGGCTCAAGCGGTCTCCACGCCCGGGTGGCAGTAGGTTGCAGCTCCCTTCCCCTAAACGTTCCGGTGGAGGTGGAGTTTGAGTTCCAGGTCCAGGTCTAGGGGAGAGCCTCACCGCAGTTGAAGACTCCCCTGACTTCTCCAATCTCCTCAGCTTCAAGGCTATCAAGGTAGCCTGCCTCCTGGGGGGCGACAATTAAATATCCCCCCAGCATAACCATCCCACACAGCCTCTCCGCCCACTCCCTGGCCCTCTCCCCCCTCAGGTAGTAGAGCCAGTTTCTGGCCATGACTAGGTGAAACCGCTGATCCATGGGAGGCTCAGCCAGGAACTCAACAGACCTTTTTAGATCGACACTTACGATTAAATAGCTTTTATCAATTTTAATATATTTATTATAAATATTATCAATCTCATTTATCTTAATCCTTTCATACCTTCCTTCCTGGGCCGATTTTCTGAGGCTCTCAATGGGCTCGTAGGCATAAATCTTGTAGCTCCCCCAAGCAAGCACATCAGCCGCCACCATGGCCAGTGACCAGACCTCCTCGCCGGTTGATGAGCCCATGGAAAGAAGCCTAAGTTCCCTAAACCTTTCCGCCAGCTTGGTCAAACCTTGCTTCCTTAGCCACTCAAACTGCTCCGGGTGGCGGAAGAAGCCGGTCGTGCCGACCAAGAGGATCTCAACCAGCTTTGACACCGCGTCTTCAATCCGCTGTCGTCTACTTCCCGAAGCTTCTAATAGCCCTTTAAGAACATTCAGGGCCATACCGGCTTCAGGCCTCAGCGATAGGCGGTGTACCAGGTAGTCAGGATCAAGGTCGCCAAGTCTGTATCCGGTGATCTCCTCGGCCAGGCGGCAGACCTGCCCAAACCTTCCCCCAAAGATGGCGTCAAGCCTCCTCTCCGCACCAGCCATGATCAACCCAAGGATAGACCTGCCCAAGATCGCCAATCTCCCAACTTCGCATAATGAATATTATGTTACATATAGTTAGTTGCTCGCCACTAGCCGAACCTGGGGTCGGTGGTAAAGAGGCTGAAGGCGAAGACCTGCCCTACCCCGGACTTTTTGAGCACCTTTGCCAGCTCCTGCACGGTTGCACCGGTGGTGATGAGGTCGTCAACCACAAGAACGTTCCTTCCCCTGACCCTTTCTGCCAGCCGCCGGTTTACCCTGAAGGCCCCCCTAACGTTTTGCTCCCGCTGTCGGCGTGATAGGCCGCTCTGGCTGGGGGTGTTCCTGGCCTTCTCCACCAACCGGGAAAGGAGAGAGATCCCGCTAAGCCTAGCCAGCGTGGAGGCGACAACCTCGGCCTGGTTAGCCCCTCGCATGAAGTAGCGCCCCATGCTCAGGGGGACCGATACCAGAAAATCAAGCTCAAGGGGATCTATTCCCAGCAGGAAAGCGGGGTTTTCTCTCCCCCCGTAGCGCCCCCAGGCAAGCTCCACAAGTTCGGCAAGGAGCCTAGCCCGGCCGCCAAACTTTGCCCCGTGGAGGATCTCCCTGGCCGCCTCGGTGTAGGCAAAGAGGCTCCTTACACCAGAAAGGTTGGCATATCCCCTGCCCGCGCAGTTACCGCAACCGCCCTCCCACCCTGCCAACTGGCTTACCAGGGGTTTGCCGCAGCGGCGACACCAGCGAAGGATGAGATGGAGCCGGCTAGCGAAACAACTCTCACAGATGCCCGCCGGAGCCAATCGCTGACAGACCGCACAGTGGGCGGGGATGACGGTGCGAACAAGATGGTAAAGGGAGCGCAGGGAAAGCCTTTCTCCGCTCATTCCTCGGCTCGGCTAAGCTCCCTGAGGTAGCTTACGATGGCTGAAGTGGAGAAACCCCTCACCATCTCAGCCCTCACCACCCTGCCGCCGTAGCTCCTCACTAGCTCTGCCCCCACGATCTCCTCCTCCTCGTACTCGGCCCCTTTGACCAGCACGTCGGGCCGGATCTCCTCAATAAGTCTTAGCGGCGTGTCCTCGTCAAAAATGATCACCTGGTCCACATAGCGGATCGCCTCCAGCACCGTTCGCCTGGCCCGCTGGTCCATGATGGGGCGGGAGGGGCCCTTAAGCCGCCTGACCGACGCGTCGCTGTTTAGCCCCACCACCAGAAAGTCCCCCTCCCCCTTGGCCTGCTCAAGCAGGGCTACGTGGCCCGGGTGAATAAGGTCAAAGCATCCGTTGGTAAAGACGATGCTAAGTCCCCGCTTTCTCGCCTCTTGCCAGTCCATTAAACCCCGCTAAGTTCAGCCCACTGAGGCCCCTCTACTGGCAAGACCCACCAGCTCTTGGTAGTTGTCCCTGACCATCTCCCTGAGTTCCTCCGGGGTAACTGTAGCCACCCCCACTTTGGAGACCACTACCGATCCAGCCAGGTTGGCCAGATAGGCCGCCTCCACCGGCAGGGCGCCAGCCGCCAGGGCCAAGGTCATGACCGCATTTACCGTATCACCCGCCCCGGTCACATCAAACACGTCCACCCTAACGGTGGGGACGTGCATCATCTCCCCCT
>JALSIF010000012.1 GCA_026981635.1 bacterium
CGGCTGGAACCTGATCTTCGGCAGCCTGGTGCTCAGCTTCAAACAGGCGGGGGGGCTTTAGCAGGACACAGTCGGGAGAATCCTTCACCTAGGATCAGCTGAATAACTTGAGAGGTTTAACCCCTTGCCCCTACTCCCCTTTCTCTTCTGCGTCCTGGTTTTGCTCAGGGTCCTTTTTGGGGTAGTCAAAGCCGATGGACTCCAGCACGGGGAGGACCAGGAAGTTGGCCGTTCCCTTCTCCTCCATGGTGCCAAACAGCTCGCTCAGGGCCTTCTTCAGGCGGGCAAGCTCCTCGTCGTCGCGCAGGGCCACCATGAGCACCCGGTCCTCGTGCTTACGGGACTCAAACAGGCGCGACAGCGCACCCCCCACCGAAAAGTCGGTCACAAACTGGGAGTAGGTATCGGAGGAGATGCCGCGGGAGGGGAAGGTGGTCACTCCGGTCACCTTCACCTCCAATACAAGCTTGGCCAGAAGCTCCTCCAGGCGGTCCAGCTCGGAAAGGATGATCAAGCCCAAGTATTTCATCTTGGTCATGGCTAGCTACCTCCTCCCGTCAGGGGGCCAGCCACCGCCGTTGGCGGCGCTTCACCGGAAGGGGACCCCCCATCTCCCCCGTTCTTCTCATTCGGGGGAGTGAGGCTGAAAGCCCAGCGCAACAGGGGCGGAGTCACGAGAGTGGTGATCAGAACCATAAACACCATGACTGAGAAGATCTCGCTGTCTATCACCCCTGAGCTAAGCCCGATGGAGGCGATGATCAGGCCCACCTCGCCGCGGCTGACCATCCCCACGCTGGCCTGGAAGGCCTCCAGCTTCTTCATCCCCTGGGTGACCGCACCGATGTAGACCCCGCCGATCTTGCTTATGATCGCAAAGAATACAACCAAGAGAGCAAATCCAATTCCCGCCCAGTACTCCGTTGGTGATTTACCAGCGGGGAGAAAGACAGTTCTCAGGTCGGTCATAAGTCCAATACTGACAAAGAAGATTGGGACAAACAGTGAGTAGGTGATTGAGTGGAGCCTGGGTTCAATCTCCTCTCGGAGGTTGGAAAAGTTGGCAATCAAGAGCCCAAACATGTAGCTGCCGGTGATGGCAGCGACCGAACCGAGAAACTCTGCCGCCCAGCCGTAGAGCAAAGCGACCACCAGAGCTCCTGCGAGTAGACCCTCGGAGACCGGTAGCTGGCCGAACCACTTAACGAATCTCAGAGCTACCGTTCTGAAGAGAATGACACCTAGCACAAAAAAGGCAACCATCATTATTACTAAGGTAACCACCGACAAGATGCTCACCATCGGGCCACTAACCCCAGCAGCTTCAATCCAAGCAACTACATAGTCGTGGAGGATCTGTTTGCCCTCACCTACAAGATCGCTAGGCGCAAAGGCGACCACAAGTGAGAGGATGAGTATCCCCAGGATGTCATCTATAACCGCCGCTCCCAGAATGGTGAGTCCGGGACGGGTGCGCAGCTTGCCCAGCTCAATCAGAGTCTGGGCGGAGATGGAAACCGACGTAGCAGTGAGGATCGTTCCGACAAAGATGGCAGTAAACCAGAGGTGCCTTTCTCCACCGAGAAAGCCTGCGAATAGCAGAAAGATTCCAAACCCTAGCAAGAATGGACCCAGGACTCCCCCGATAGCTCCCCAAAACGCTGGGCGACCAACTTTGAGAAGGGAGTTGAAATCAGTTTCTAACCCAGCCACAAACATAAGTAAGAGCACCCCAACCTCTGCAAGTAACACTACAAACTCAGTTACAACCTCATTGCTTCCGTGGAATTGAAAGATAGGCCAGCCTAGGAGGTTTATCAAGGTCGGACCCAAAAGCACGCCAATGAGAATCTCACCAAATACAGCTGGCTGGTGATAGCGGCTAGCCAGGGCTCCGGCCCATTTTGAAGCAAATATTATGATTGCTAAAAGCAGAAAAATGGCCAGTGCTAGTTTCAATGTTACCTCCTTAAGCCCGGTGCATCCTCCAATTTCCCTCCCTGAACATTAGTCTCGGCTATCGTATGAAGCCAACCCTATCTACCTAGCTACAAACAACGAAACAAACACTAACGAGACGATGGACATGAGCTTAATCAGGATGTTCAGGCTGGGGCCGGCGGTGTCCTTGAAGGGGTCGCCCACCGTGTCACCCACCACGGCGGCCTTGTGGGGCTCGCTCCCCTTGCCGCCGAAGTGGCCCTCCTCAATGTACTTCTTGGCGTTGTCCCAGGCGCCGCCGGCGTTGGCCATAAACAGGGCAAGCATCACCCCGCTGGCAACCGCACCGGCCAGAAGACCACCCACCGCCTCGGCCCCCATCGCCTTGCCGGCCTCGCCCTGGAGGGTACCGATGAAGCGGAAGATGAGGCCCACCACGATGGGACTAAGCAATGCCAAGAGGCCCGGCACCACCATCCGGCGCAGGGCCGCCTTGGTGGAGATGGAGACGCAGCGGCTCACGTCGCCCTTGGCCTTACCTTCCAAAAGGCCGGGGATCTCACGGAACTGGCGCCTGACCTCCTCAATCATCTCGCCGGCCGCATCGCCCACCGCGCGAAGCGCCAGGGAGCAGAAGAGGAAGGGGAGCATCGCCCCGATGAGCAGGCCCACTACCACGCTGGGCTTGATCAGGTTGAGGCCAAAGCCCTCAAGCTGGGTCACGTGGGAGACCTGCTGGGAGTAGGCGGCGAAGAAGGCGAGTGCGGTGAGGGCGGCTGACCCGATGGCAAACCCCTTGCCGATGGCGGCGGTGGTGTTGCCCACCGCGTCCAGCTTGTCGGTGATGGAGCGCACCTCGGGCTCCAGCTCACTCATGGTGGCGATGCCGCCGGCGTTGTCGGCCACCGGGCCGTAGGCGTCCACCGCCAGGGTCACCCCCAGGGTGGAGAGCATCCCCACCGCCGCCAGGGCGATGCCGTAGAGGCCGGCGATGGGAGCGTTGAAGCCGCCGGCCAGGATGTAGCTTCCGGCGATGGCGATGACGATGAAGATGAGCGGCCAGGCCACCGAGACCATGCCCACCGCGATGCCGTTGATGATGTTGGGGGCGGTGCCCATCTGGCATATCTCACTGAGCTTTCGGGTGGGCTTGTAGTCGGAGCTGGTGTAGTACTCGGTAAACCAAGCGATCATGGTGCCGGCAAGCAGACCGAGGAAGATTACTCCCAGAAGCACCCAGAGCAATTTGAGCCAGGCGATGAGGGCGGCGGAGAAGACCAGGGTGAGGAGGGCGGCAGCGATGGTCCCGTTTCTGAGGGCGGCGTGGGGGTTTGAGGCGGAGAAGAGGTTTACGAAGGCGATCCCGATGAGGCTGGCCACCGTGCCGGCCGCCACCAAAAGAAGGGGGAACATGGCCAGGGCGATCTTCTGGTTCATGCCGAGGGCGAACTCCTGGGTGACGGTGGGGCTGAGGACGAAGGCCAGATAGCCCAAAAGCATGGCGGAGACGATGGAGCCGACGAAGGACTCGTAGAGGTCTGCCCCCATCCCAGCCACATCACCCACGTTGTCGCCCACGTTGTCGGCGATGACGGCGGGATTTCTGGGATCATCCTCGGGGATACCCGCCTCCACCTTGCCCACCAGGTCGGCCCCCACATCGGCCGCCTTGGTGTAGATGCCGCCCCCCACCCGGGCAAAGAGGGCGATGGAGCTTGCCCCCAGGCTGAAGCCCAGGATGTAGGTGTTAAAGACCGGGGTGAGCTTGTCCAGGGCGCCTGCCTGGGAGGCGTACCACCAGGTGAGGAAGGAGAGGCCCAAGATACCCAGGCCCACCACACTAAGGCCCATCACCGACCCGCTGTTGAAGGCGATGCGTAGGGCGGGAAGCAGGCCCCGGCGGGCGGCGTTGGTGGTGCGTACGCTGGAGATGGTGGCCACCCGCATGCCGATGTTGCCGGCCAGAGCAGAGAAGAAGGCCCCCACCACGAAGGCGATGGCGGTCTGCCACTTATAGGAGATGAGCAGGACAAGAAAGACCACCACCACGAAGGGGACCAGCCAGGCATACTCGGCGCTGAGGAAGGCCAGCGCTCCCTCGCGGATCATGCCAGCGATTTCCTGCATCCGCTCGGTGCCCGGCTCCTGCTTCTGGTTGAACTGGTAGAGCAGGAGTGCGGCTACCAGGGCAAGCAGGGCTACCACGATGGCGATTCCCAGATAGAGAGTCAGTCCCTCCAAGGCGCTACCTCCTTCAGGCAAGATGCTTCAAGCAGCTTCGCGTACCTATCAAAAAAAGCCCCCGACGAGGCGGGCTAAGTCTAGCTAGGTGATTTATAAGCGTCAAGCAAAGGAGGCTCTCCTCTCAGCCACCACCCTCTAGCACTTCGCCAAGCCACTCCCGCTCTCCTCGGGCCAGCCTCTCCATGACCGGGGCAAGCTCATCGGGAGCCACCAGGGGGCTTGAGCACTGGCCATGGGTGCAGACCCAGGCGGTGGGGGAATCCCCCGCCTTGAAGGTGAGGGAGAGGAAGCGTTTGCCCAGGGTGGTTGAGCCGTCGTCGTTTTTCACTTCCTGCCTTGCCGAGTGGAAGAGCAGAGCCATGGCTGGAGTGGGACTTGCCCGGGCCACCTGCCAGAGGGAGACCAGCCGCTCCTCCTCAAGCAGTGCCCCTAGATCGGGCAAGGGGCTGACCAGGTGGAGGGTGAGGGGGTAGCGCTCTGCCTCCACCAGGGCGAGGGCATACTCACCGGCGTGGAAGGAGTAGGCGGGGATGACCGGAGCCAGCGCCCGAAGCAGGCGGCGGGAGAGGTTTCGCAGGCGGCGCATCTCAAGGAGATGACCCAGCCGGGCAAGCAGGCGGGCGGCGCGAATGTTCTCCATCACCGGGTGGGGACCCTTGGGGCGGCCATCCTCCCCGCCAAGCTCGGGCAGGCCGCCCAGGGCAAAGAGGGAGCGCTCCTGGTCAAGCAGAACCATCACCATGCGGTCGGCCAGGGCACCTACTAGGGTCACCTCTTCCTTGCTGGCGTCGGTTGCGGCCACCGCAACGCTGGCGGCAAGCATCCCCAGGTAGTCCTTGAACAGGTCGTGGGGGCCCTCTCCGGTGAGGGTGTGGGAGAGGCCGCTGTCGGGGTTGAAGACCTCCCCCAGCAGGCGGCGGCCAAGCTCTCCTCCCCTGAGGATGAGAGCGGGCCCGCCCAGGGCCATCCCCGCCTCCACCAATGCCAGGGCCAGCTCCCCATTGGGGCCGGTGTAGCGGTTCTGGTCCACCGCGGGGACCCCCAGCCGCAGGCGCTCCTCCTCGCCCAGGGGAAAGTAGTCCTCCCCGGGGACGAAGTCGGCCTGGGGGTCGTGGCTGCCCAGGTCGGCATCCTGGCTGTTCATGTAGCCCCACTCGGGGTGGGCCAAGAAGCGGTCCAGATAGGCCAGGGTCTGCTCTACCGCCCGGGCGTAGGCCTCCTCGCCCAAGAGCAGGTGGGCACGGGAATAGAGCTGGATAAGACGGGCCTGGTCAATGAGCAGCTTCTCGTAGTGGGGGCGGGAGAAGGCGGCGTCGGTGGAGTAGCGGAAGAAGCCGCCAAAGACCGGATCCTGGAGCCTTAGCAGACCGTCCAGGGCCAGCCGAGCCTCCTCCACCAACTGCCGGTCCGCCCAGGCGGCCCACAGGTAGAGCTCGTAGGCACCGGGGAGGGGGAACTTGGGCGGGCTGCCCAGACCGCCGTAGGCCCTGTCCAGCGCCCCGCGCACCGCTCCCACCAGGGCAGGGACCATGCCCATTAGATCTCCCTCTTTCCCCTTTCCCTCAGCGGGAGGGGAAGGACCGGTAGCGGGCGAAGCGTGGGCGGCCTCCCTCACCCTGGTGAGGATCTCCTCCCGCCGCTCCTCCCACAGGCGCTTTACCTCAGAAAGCCACATGTAGAGGGCGCGGGGGGGGACATAGCTCTGGGCACTAAGCACCTCACCGGAGGGAAGCAGGATGGCGGTGGTGGGCCAGCCGGAGTGGAGGTAGCGGTCCTGCACGTCGGGCCGCTCATCACCGTCTACCCGGATGGGGATGAAGTGGCGGTTGATGAGCTCAATGTTTGCTGGCTCGGAGTAGCTGGTCTCGTCCATCACGTGGCACCAGTGGCACCACTTGGCCGAGATGTCAAGGAGGATAAGTTTCCCCTCCCGCTCGGCCTCCTCCAGAGCCTCCCGCGACCAGGGGCGCCAGCCTATCTCGTGGTCCCGCTTCTGGCGTGGCCCGGGGGGGACGATCCCCTCCAGGGCACCGGGCCTGCCTGAGGGGGAGGAGGAACCGCTTTCCGATGAATTAGTCATCTCCAAGCTAACTTTACCTCTTTCCCTGCCGCCTACTTCTTCCGGCTGGTCCGACGGTAGGCCTGGGCCAGGCGGCTGGCATCCAGGGAGGCGGAACCCGGCCCCATGATAAGCAGGGCGATGAGCGCCCCCATCAGGGCCAGGTGATAGCGGGCGGCGACCACAAGCTCCACCCAGCCCTCCAAGGTGCCGGGCAGACCGGCCATTAGGTAGTTGCGAAAGAGACCAGCCAGAGCCACCAGCAGAGCGGCGGCGGCCGCCTCGGAGGTGAGGAAACCTGCCATGAGCAGCAGGCCGGCCAGGGTCTGGAC
>JALSIF010000013.1 GCA_026981635.1 bacterium
CTGCTCCCTAGAAGGGCCGGAGTGGTGGAATTGGTAGACACGGCAGACTCAAAATCTGCTGCGGGGAAACCCGCGTGCCGGTTCGAGTCCGGCCTCCGGCACCAGCCCACCCAGAAGAACAAAGGTTAGCCCTGCCCTAACCTGGCCCCACTGATAGGATAGCCAGGTTCCATGAGCCGCACCAAGATAGTGGTCACCCTGGGTCCGGCCAGCTCCTCCCCCGAAGTTATTCGGGCCATGCTCCAGGAGGGGGCCTCGGTCTTCCGCATCAACACCAGCCACGCCGACGAGGAGGAGGTGCGCCTGCTCACCAAGCGCATCCGCCGGGCCCAGCGGGAGACCGGCAAGCTGGCCGCCATCCTGATTGACCTCAGGGGACCCAAGATCCGCCTCACCTCCCTGCCCAGCACCATAGAGGCCCACCCCGGCCAGACCCTGAAGCTTCGCTTCGTGGCGGGCGACGAGCCGGTGGACTCAGACCTTGCCATAAGCGGCGAGGAGCTGGCCGGCGACCTCAGGGTGGGGGACGAGCTGGTCATCGGCGACGGCGAGGCGGCCCTCAGGGTGAGCAAGAACCTGGGCGGCGGGGCATTCCTCACCGAAGTGATCCGCCCCGGCCCCATTCGCTCCCACAAGGGGGTGGCCATCCACGGCCGGGCCTGGTCGGCCGCTCCCCTAACCGATCAGGACCGGGCGATGATCAACCTGGCCCTGGAGCTTCGGGCCGACTTTGTGGCGATGAGCTTTGTGCGCAGCGCCGACGACCTCAGGCTTTGCCGCAAGCTGCTTGCCCACCCCGACATTCCCGTCAAGCTCATCGCCAAGGTGGAGGAGCCCCAGGCGGTGGAACACATTGAGGAGATCGTGGCCGAGGCCGACGGGGTGATGGTGGCACGGGGCGACCTGGGAGTGAAGATGACCCTGGAGGAGGTCCCCCTGATCCAGAAGCGGATCATCCGGCTATGCAACCGGGCCGCCCGGCCGGTGATCACCGCCACCCAGATGCTGGAGTCCATGGTTGAGCAGGAGGTGCCCACCCGCGCCGAGGTGAGCGACGTGGCCAACGCCATCCTGGACGGTTCCGATGCGGTGATGCTCTCGGGGGAGACCTCGGTGGGCAAGCACCCGGTGGAGGCGGTGAGCACCATGCGCCGCATCGCCGAGGCGGTGGAATCCCACATGAGCTACACCCACCGCGCCCTGCGCTCCCAAAGAGAGCTTGACCCCAACTACCCCATCGCCGAGACCATGTGCCGCGCCGCCGTCCACAGCGCCCACCTGCTGGAGGCCTCCTGCATCGTGGTGCCCACCGCCAGTGGATTCTCTGCCCGCATGGTCTCCCGCATGCGGCCCACCCTGCCGGTATTTGCCCCCACCTTCAGCCCCTTCACCGCCCGCCAGCTCTGCCTCTCCTTCGGCATCACCCCGATCCTCACCGACCTGCGCATCCGGGCCGAGGAGGACCTGGTCCCCCAGCTCCGGCAGGTGCTCCCCGAAGAGATGCTCAGGCCGGGCAGCCGGGTGGTCTTCGTGGGCGCCCTGCCCTACGGCGGGCGGGGCAAGACCAACTTCGTCAAGGTGGAGGAGATAAGCCCCGAGAAGGGGTAGGATAGATTTACAGTGAAGGACAGTGAACAGCAGGGGCCCGAGGCCGTCTCTAGTGATGTCATGGCAAGCGACGCAGAAGGCGGCACTCTGGCACTGAGCGATCCCAGCCTCACTCTCTACTCGCCGGTTCTGCCCAGCGACACCGAGGAGGACCTCATCCTCAAGGCGGCGCGGGGCAGCGAGCCGGCCTTCGCCCACCTGATGAACCGCTACCAGGCCCGCATCCTCAACTTCCTCCTCGGCATGGTGGGCGACCGGGGTGAGGCCGAGGACCTCACTCAGGAGGTCTTCATCAAGGCCTACTACTCCCTGCCCAAGCTAAAAAACCCCGGCGCCTTCCGCACCTGGCTGTTCCGCATCGCCCACAACCTGGCCCTTGACCACGTCCGCCGTCGCCGGCTCAAGGTGGTGGACACCGAAGAGTCCATCCGCGAGACCTACATTGCCCCCCAGAGCCCCGAGCAGGCGGTGATCGCCGAGGACCGCCGCCGCTATCTCCACTGGGCGCTGGACCAGCTGGACCAGCCCCACCGCGAGGTGCTGGTGATGTGCGATCTTATGGGGATGAGCTACCAGGAGATCGCTGACATCCTGGGCATCCCCTTCGGCACCGTCCAGAGCCGCATCTTCTACGCCCGCCGCAAGCTTCGCAAATACCTGGACCCCATCCGCCTGGGGCTGGATGCGGAGGAGGAGAGCTAGGGTGAAGGAGCGGCTGGAGAGGCTGGCCTCGCTGGTTGACGGGGAGCTCTCCCCGGAGGAGGCCCGCACCCTCCTTTCCGAGGTCTACCGCGACCCCGACCTGGCCGAAGAGCTTTCCCACCAGCGGGTGGTCAAGGAAACCCTGGCCAGCATCCCCGCTCCCCTTCCCGACCGGCAGCTGACCAACTCCACCCTGGCCATCATCCGCCGCCAGGCCCGCGAGCGCCAGCGGCGTGCCATGCTGCTTAGGCGCACCGCCCTGGCCCTCGCCACCAGCGCCGCCGCGCTGGTAGTGGGGCTGCTCTGGGTGGAGGGCACCAACCGCCCCGGCACGCTGGGCACCTCAGCCTTAAGCGGAGGCTCCGACCCCGCCGCCCAGGTGCTCATGGGCCACGAGAACTCCGCCCGCTACCTGGACCTGGAGGAGGTGGAGCGCCAGGGGGTGCGCCGGCCGGCCGGACTGCCCGAGGTGGTGATCAGCCTCCACCAGGTGGGCAAGGTCACCTGGCAGGCCGAGCTCAGGGGGGCCGATCCCAAGGAGCTTGAGGTGGGCGTGGGGCCCGAGCCTGCCCCCCTGCCCGAGGAGGCCCAGAAAGGCACCACCGAGGAGGAGGAAACCCCGGAGGAAAGCGACTCGGTCCAACGGCCCGAAGATGGCCGCTAAAACCCTCCGTCCTCCCCCAAGCCTCCCCCCCCTGCTGCTGCTTTCCCTTCTAACCCTAATGCTACTTCCCTCTCCCGCCCGGTCGGTCTCAAGCGGGATTGAGGCCGGCCCCCGCCTGCCCGGCCCAGGCTGGTTCATTGACGCCCTCACCCGCCGCTGGAGCGATGCCTCCTTCTCGGGCAGCCTTGAGCTGCTCACCTCCCTCACCCTCTCCCGCAGCGGCAGGCCCAAGCTGGTCACCTTCTCCATTGAACACCGGGCGGGCAGAAAGCTTTTGCGCCTCACCCTAACCTCCCCCGGCGGGGAGAGCCCACCCCCCTACTGGCTGGTCAGTGAGAGCCAGGGGGTAATGGTGGTGCCCAGCACCCGCACCTTCGTGGTCCACGCCGAGCGCCCCTTCCTCGCCCAGCTGGAACACGCCGTGGAGAAGATCCGCCAGCTAAGCTCCCCCGTCATCTCCACCCTCACCTACCAGGGGCGAAGCGCCCTGAAGCTGGAGGGCCCCGAGCTTACCCTGATCGTTGACCGCAAGACCTCGGTCCCCCTCAAGCTCAGGCTCACCGACCGGCGGGGCAACACCCTGGAATACTTTTCCTTCACCACCCTGGTGGCGGTAAGGGACGAGGAGCTGCCCAAGACCCGCTTCATGATCCCCGCCGACTACCTCATCGTGGACATGCGCCCCCGCCACCCGGCCCGCCACCCATCTGGCTCGGTAGCGAAGAAGGAGTTGGGAAAGGAGGAGTTTCTCCCCCTGGTGCCGGTGGGCTTCCCCCAGGGCTGGCAGCTGCGCGACGTGAGCCGGGGGAGGGTGCCTGGCGGCGACGGCAAGGAGATCGGCTTCTTCCAGTTCCAGCTCATCAACCCCGAGGAGGGGGAGTTTCTCTCCATCTTCCAGTTTCCCCAGGGCACCCTGGCCCCCGAGGTGGTGCGGGAGCTTGAGAACTACTCGCGGGGGCTGAACCTCTTGGTCAAGCAGCACCTGAACCACGATCTCTTGCTGATGGGCGACCCCGCCCCGGCCAGGCTAGCCCAGTTCGTCAAGCTGCTCATCTACGATCCCGACCTGGCCAGCCTGGTTCTCTCCCTGCTGGAGGAGTGAGAGCCTGACCTGGGGGCCCTTCCCCCCCGCCATCCCCAGCCACCTCCCCGTGCCCAGCACCCGACAGGCCCGCTGGCTGGGCCATACCAGGATGGGCCACACCCCGCGAAGCTCCCGCGGAGCAACCGCCTGGAGGAGCTTTTTACGATAGAGGTGGCCCACCAGTGAGTCCCCCCGCCAGGCGGCCCGGTTGAGCACCCGAAGCTCTCTAGTGCCCACCCCCTCCACCTCCACTCTCACCCCGAAGCGCTTTTCCCACACCGCCAGGGGAAGCGCCTCCCGCCCTGTGGGCAGTGGCCGCCCCACCACCAGCGCCCCAGGCCGGCTGAGGGCGATTAATCTGCCGTCGGCAAAGGCTCCCCCCCCAACCAGCGCCCGCGCCGCCGCCCAGAGCTCCCCCCGCCGGGGGATAATCCCCTCCCGCCTGAGCACCAGGTAGACAAACAGCCTGGCCCCCATCTCCTCCCCCACCGTCTCCCGCCACAGGTCACGCGCTCCGGCTGCCACCCTGACCAGCCCGAGCCTTCTGGCCAGCGCCTCCTCCAACAGGCCGCGCTCCCCTGCGGGCAGGGGGACGCCCAGCCCCTCCACCCCGCCCAGCCAGCCCAGGGCGAGAGGGAAAAGCCGCCGGCTTCGCTCCCCCAGCGCAAGCAGGCGGTCAGCCAGCTCCCCCTCCCCCCTGAGCACCCCCCACCTCAGCCGGTTGCGCAGGAAGGCCGGGTCCAGGTTGGAGGGGTCCGTCAGGGTGGGCACCCCTAGCCCCTCCACCGGCTCCCTGAGCCGGTCCCGACCGAGGTCCAGGAAGGGGCGGAAGAGCACCCCCCCCAGGCAGGGGTGGATGCCGCGGGCGCCCAGCGGGCCCGCCCCGCGCAGGATCTGAAGGGCCACCGACTCAACCTGATCCTCCCGGTGGTGGGCATCGGCGGCCACCTCCATCTCTCCCAGGTTCTGCTTAAGCCAGCCCAGACGCAGATGTCGGCCGGCCGCCTCCAGCCCCAGTCCGCTCAGGCGGGCATGCTCCCTCACCGCCAGGGGGACCACCCGAGTAGGCAGCCCCAACCATTCCCCCAAAGCCTCAACCAAGCGGGCCTCCTCCCCGCTCTCCGGCCTCAGCCGGTGGTCAAAGTGCACCAGCTCCACCCGCCCCCAGGCCGCCTCCCGCTGGGCGTAGTGAAGGGCCAGCGCCAGGGCGGTGGAGTCGGGCCCCCCGCTCACCAGTCCCAACACCCCCCTCGCCTGGGCGGGCAGGCGGCGAAGCAGCCGCTCCACCAGCGGCTCCAGCCCGGCCGGAGGGTCCTTGGGCAGGGAGGGGAAGCGGAAGGAGGTGGAGCGCTTCATGCTAGCGTAGATGAAGCGGTGCTGATCCTCATTGACATCGGCAACACCAACATTGTAGTGGGGGTGGGCGACCCCCAGGAGGAGAGGCTCATCTGCTCCTGGCGCCTGGCCTCCAGCCCCAGCCGCACCGAAGACGAATACTTCGTCTCCATCCGCACCCTGCTGGCCGAGCTTGCGCCGGAAAGCTGGCCCCGCAGCGGGGCGGTCATCTCCAGCGTGGTGCCCAACCTCACCCCCGAGTTCATCTCCATCGTAAGGAGACTCACCGGCAACCAGCCCCTGGTGGTGGGGCCGGGCATCCGCACCGGCCTGGACATCGCCTACCACGACCCCAGCGAAGTAGGTGCCGACCGCATCGCCAACGCGGTGGCCGCCCGCAGGCTCTACGGCACCCCCATCGTGGTGGTGGACTTTGGCACCGCCACCACCTTTGACCTGGTCCTGCCCCCCAATATCTACGCCGGCGGGGCCATCGTGCCCGGGGTGGGGGTGAGTCTCTCCGCCCTCATCGCCCGCACCGCCCAGCTTCCCCGGGTGGAGCTGAAGCGGCCCCGCCGGGTGGTGGGCAAATCACCCACCGAGTCCATCCAGTCGGGGGTCTTCTGGGGCACCGTGGCCATGGTGGAAGGGATGATTGAACGACTGGAGAAGGAGGTGGGAACCACCCTAAGGGTGATTGCCACCGGCGGCCTGGGCGCCCTCTTTGCCCAGAGCATCCCCCGCATTGAGGCCTACGAGCCCGATCTGACCCTCAGGGGGCTGATGCTCCTTCACCAGCTCAACCAGCCTCCGGCCTGACCGCCTCCTCGGTGGGCACAAAGTAGACGTCGGTGACGTTAAACCGCGACAGCCGCCTGAACTTCGCCCTCACCGGCATGCCGATGTAGAAGTCCTCCGGGTCGCACCCGTAGACCCGGCCCAGAAACAGTGTTTCCACCCCCTCAAACTCAATCAGCGCCAGGTGAAAGGGGGCCTCCCGGCGAAAGCTCTGCCCCACCTTAAAGCAGGTGGTCCAGGTGTGCACCCGCCCCACCGGGGGGAGCTCCTGGGGGTGGGTGGGCTGGCCCTGGCTGGGGTCCCAGGCCCGCGGGGTGGCAAAGGTAAACCCGGTCACCGGGTTGGTGCTGCCGGTGAGCACCCCCTCGGCCAGGCTGGTAA
>JALSIF010000014.1 GCA_026981635.1 bacterium
CCAGCGCTTCCGGGTGGTGGTCTTCAACGTGCTGGGGGACGGCTCCAGCCAACTGGGGGGCGGGCGGGGTGGCCTTGCCGGACTGCTGGAGACTGCCCGGAGCTATAAACCTAGGCCCACCCTGATGCTTAATGGCAAGCATGACCAGATCGTCTCCCCGGAGGGGAGCCGCCGCCTCTACGACGCCCTTCCCGAGCCCAAGTCCATCGTCTGGTACGACTCGGGGCATCTTCTTCCCCCCGAGGCCCTTGAGCGGGCGGTGGAGTTCCTCGCAAGTGAACTGAAATCGGTGGGCCCGCTCAAGGAGGAGCAGAAGGAACGGGGCCTGGGTCTTCCTCCCCGCCGGCGCTAGCTCCTCATCCTGCCACTACAATCCCCACCCCATGGGGTCCCCAATCAGTCAGGCGCAGGAATTTATTGAGCGGAAGGTGGATAGGCTGCGCTCCCTCTCGGTGGAGCGGGCCAAGGTCTACTGGGATTTCTCCCAAACCAGCAACCCCGAGCTGGTCGGGTGGCTGGCCGAGCTTTCCGACCGCATTGACCAGCTCTTCAGCGACCCGGGTGAGCTGGAAAAACTGGAGGAATACCTCGCCGATCCAGCAG
Source organism: bacterium (assembly GCA_026981635.1). GTDB lineage: Bacteria > 4484-113 > 4484-113 > JALSIF01 > JALSIF01 > JALSIF01. Next base: position 604 of record JALSIF010000014.1, read on the forward strand.
TCCAGGCCGACCGGATGCTCCACCGCCGCCTGAAACTGCTCAGCTACGCCTACCTTCGCCGCCGGGCCGACCGGGAGCTACTTTCCAAGGCAAACCGCCTCTCGGTGGAGCTTGCCAGCCGCTACAACCGCTTCCGCCCCGAGGTGGATGGAAAGCCGGTCACCCAAAACGAGATCATGGAGGTGCTAAGAAGCTCCACCGACTCCGACCAGGTGCGCCGCTACTGGGAGGCCCAGAAGGAGGTGGGGGCCGAGGTGGCGGAGGGGATGGTGGAGCTGGTCCGCCTGCGCAACCAGATCGCAGGACAAGCGGGCTTTCCCGACTACTTCACCATGAACGTGGTCCTCTCCGAGCTTGACCCCATTAAGCTTGCCCAGACCATGGCCAAGCTTGAGGAGGGGACCCGCCCCCTCTTCGTGGAGCTAAAGGGGGAGCTAGACCGCAGGCTCTCTGAGCGCTTTGGCATCCCGGCCGAAGAGCTTCGCCCTTGGCACTACGCCAACCCTTGGTTCCAGGATGTGCCGCCGGTCTTTGAGGTAGACCTGGACCGCCTCTTTGCCGAGGCCGACATCCCCACCATCGCCGAGCGCACCTTCGCCGACATGGAGCTGGAGATCTCCGATGTGCTTGAGCGATCCAGCTTGTATGAGCGGGAGGGGAAGGGGCCAGGGGCCTTCTGCCTGGACATTGACCGGCGGGGCGACGTGCGCATCTCCCTAAACCTCAAGCCCAACGAGCAGTGGATGAGCACCACCCTCCACGAGCTGGGCCACGCCGCCTACGACAAGTACATTGACCCAAAGCTGCCCTGGGATCTTCGCCGCCCCGCCCACTCCAACACCACCGAGGCCATCGCCATCTATATGCAGTCCCTCACCCGCCGGGTGGACTGGCTGGCCCACTATGTGGTGGGCGAGGAGACCCCGGAGCTTCGCAGGCAGCAGCCCGAGATGGAGGCCGAGCAGCGGGCGGCAGATCTCATCTTCGTCCGCTGGGGACAGGTGATGTACCACTTTGAAAGCAAGATGTACGCTGACCCCGAGCAGGACCTGGGTGCCCTCTGGTATGAGCAGGTGAGGAGGTTTCAGCTCCTCACCGTTGACGAGGACCGCCTGGCAAGGCCCGACTGGGCCTCCAAGCTCCACATCGTCCAGGCCCCCTGCATGTACCACAACTACTCCTACGGCCACATGATCGCCGCCCAGCTTCGCCACCACCTCATGGGCGAGCTGGGCCTGCCCAATCCCTACTGCCGCGAGGTGGGGAGCTTCCTCCGGGAGCGCTACTTTGCCCCCGGGGCAAGCCTTCGCTGGGACGAGCTGGTTGAGCAGGCCCTGGGTGAGCCGCTAAACCCCCGCCACTGGATCGCCGAGCTTGCCCCGTCGGCCGGCTAGCCCCTAGTCCAGGAAGAAGCCGATCTCCACCGCGTAGTAGGAGGAGGCGGGGCGACTGTCCAGCACCAGGTAGCTCCCCAGCCAGCCGAACTCGGTCTCCCGGTAGAGACCGATGCCGCCGGTAAACTCCCCGAACTCCTCCTGGGTGCGCCCGTCCAGGTAGAGGTAGCTCTTCAGTCTGGGGATGTAGTGGGTAAGGCCCACCATGGCGTTGGTCTCGCCTCCCTTGCCGAAGGTGTGGATCAGGCCCAGGTGGAGGTCGGTTCCCTGGCCGATCTGCCTTCCCCCCATCAGGTAGTACTCCGGCCTTCCTCCACCGCCGAGATTCAGCACCGCTCCGCTTATGGTCCAGCCGGCCACCCGCTGGGGGTTCACCAGCCGGGTCTTTATGCCCCAGCTTACCGAGTCGTAGTCGCCCGAGGTGCCGGCAAAGGGACCCGCCTCCAGCCAGTCGGAGAAGCCGTAGGTGAGGTCCACAAAGCTTCCGTTGAAGCCGTCCCCGGAGCCGGTCCCCTGCACATAGTCGGAAAGGAGCAGCGCCTTGGACTGGCCCACCAGGTAGGCCGAGGGGACCACATTGAGGAAGGTGACGCTGGCCCCCGCTGGCCAGGCGGAAAGGGCAATGCCCAGTGCGATGAGGACTGTGGCGCTAAGCAGGTGACGAACTGGCTTCATTTAGGAGACCTCCATTTCGTAAGTTTCCTTTCCCCTCTTGCCCCTCCGCTCCATCAGCCTCACTAGCCCCAGGTAGACGAGGGCGGTGATGATGAAACTGGGGATGGCGCTGCCCGTCTTCCACTCCGGCCAGGCGGGCAGGCCGAGCAGGGTGTGGGCCCAGGAGGGGCTCTGGCCCCACACCGAGATGAGAAGCCCCACCACAAAGGCGATTACTGCCGCACCGCTTACCCTAGGCAGGCGGGAAAGTTCCGCGTCCCCCAGGGGAGCAAGTTTGCCCCGCCTAAGAATCAGGTAGTCGGTAAGCACCACCGCAAAGATGGGTAGGAAGACGCTGTTTATCATCAGCAGGAAGTCAAAGTAGCCCGCAAAGAGGGAGGGGGCGAACCACAGGGCAAGCACTATGCCAAGCATCCCGGCCCAGAAGGAGAGCCAGCGCTCGCTGAGCTTTGGCCAGAGGTTTAGCGAGCTTACCGCTGCCGAGTAGATGTCCAGGAAGGTGGTGGTGAGGGTGGAGATGAGCACCAGGGTCAGACCCACTACGACGATCTTCAGGGCGTGGGGGCCGCCCAGCTGCTCCAGGGAGTGGGCCACCAGCCGGGCGGGCTCAAACTCGTAGATGGGGGTGCCGGGGTTTTTAAGGGCGAAGGCTAGCCCGCCGAGCACCCCCACCACGTACATCCACACCGAGCCGGCAAAGTAGCCAAGATGCGTCCCCCAGAAGGAGGCCCGGCGGGAGCGGGCAAAGCGCCCGTAGTCGGCGGCCAGGGGGACCCAGCTGATCCCCATCGCCACCACGAAGTCAAAGTTGAGCATCAGCCCCCGATCCGCCTCCACCCTCACCTGGGCGATCTCCCCCAGCGGTACGCTCTTCAGGATGGCGTAGGTCATCACCAGGGTGACCACAAACAGCAGCGCCCCGGCGATGCGCTGGGCCCAGTGCCAGAAGCGCTCACCCCCCATCGCCCAGGCGGTGGTGAGCAGGCCGGTTAGCACCATCACCCCGGGGTCAAAGTAGCTCTCCACTCCCCCCTGGATGAGCCAGGGGGTTATCCGTTCGGCCACCTCCGGGGGCACGATAAACACCCCCAGCTCCCGGGTGGCCCGGCAGGCGATGATCAGCATGTAGCTGGTCCAGCCGATGAGCTGGAGGATGTTGGCCACCGCGGGGAGGTAGCTGCCCAGGTTGCCGAAGCTGAGGCGGGTAAGCACCATGGTGGGCTGGCCCGCCTCCTGGCCCATGCGGCTTACCGCCCCCAGGAGCAGGTTGGAGAGAAACCGCCCCACCAGGATGATGAGCACCGCCATAAAGAGTCCCGAGGAGACGATCTGGGCACCCGACCAGATCTCGTCCACCACGATGGCGGCGCCAAACCAGAGCAGGGCAAGGTCAAGGCCGCTCAGGGTGCGGCGGTTTTCTGCCAGGGGGCGAAAGCGCGCCTCCCCCCTGGCCTCGGCTGCAGCCGCCTCTCCCATGGGTACACCTCCCTTGTGCGCCCTCAGGCGCAGGATTTGCCGGTGTACCTGGGGAGCCTGCCGCCGTCCCCACCCCCGCCGCAGGCCCAATTTGCACCTGCACCGGGTAGGGGGAGCGGCAAAGAGAGATTCAGCGTCCTTTCGGGTACCTTCCCTGCGCCGGCATTACCCGGATCAGGTTCTAGGGGTCGGACGCCAAGTCCCTCTCAGCCCGCCTCCTGCGAGCTCCCCCGGTACCAGGTCCAATTATAAGCACATCATCAATTGGCTAGTCAAGAGGTAACCATTTCCCTGGTGGCGGGGAGGCTACTTAGGCTCCTCCGGGTCCGACCAGGGGTCCTCCTCCCAGGGCATGGTCTCCGAGGTGATGAAGGGGTCGTGCCCCGGCTCAGCGAAGGGGTCTGCCCCCATGGCCTCGGTGAAGGGGTCGCCCCCCAGGGCCTCCTCCAACGGATCGGGGCCCATGATCTCCTCAATGGGGTCGCCAAAAAGCTCCCGCGCAATGTCCTCCCGCTCCATCTGCTCCATCAGCCGGTCGGAGGTGGTGCTCACCTCGGGGCGGTAGAAGCGGCGAAGCTGGGGACTGGCAAACTTGAGCAGCAGGGCGGGGTTCTTGCCCGCTGAGAGGCGGTTTCCGTAGAGGTCCCAGGTGCCCTCTTCGGTGATGAGGCCGATTACCCGGCCATACATATCCATCCAGTAGCCCTCCAGCTGGTCGCGGTCCTCCATGTTGAAGGCGATGGGATACCCCGCCTCATTAACAATCTCCCCTCTGCGATTAGCCATCTCTCAACAGCCTCCTAGCTGGCTAGTTATCCCACTCAGGCTCTGCTATAATACCTCTTGACTGAACATCCTGTTATGTTATACTCGGCTTGAATGGAGAAGTAGGTGGGACATGGAACCAAAGAATAGACCTCAACCCACTCCTGCCTATCTGGCCGCTCTTGCGGGATTCTTACATGATCTGGGAAAGGTTGGACAACGTGCCTATCCCCCCGGTATTGAGGGGGTAAGAGAAGCTTTTCCTGAGGCGGAGAGCAATTTCAGAGAGGAGAACTGGCACCTTTGGCTTAAGGACCATCATCAGTACAGAGAAGGAGAAAAGGTCACCTGGTTCTCCCACTACCACGTTCTCTGGTCTGGATACTTGGCGGAGCAGTTGGGGCTTACGGATGAGTGGAAGCCGGTTCGCCAAGCTGTATTACTGCACCACTGCCCGACCCCCAACGCCCCCCTCTCGGAGCTACTTGCCCGGGCCGACCGCCTAGCCAGCGGCATGGATCGGATCACCGTCCCGGAGAAGGGAGATGCCTGGAAAACCCCACTGATTCCCATTCTCAAGGAGGTTGGGCTTCAGGTTGAGACTGGAAATGGCTTGTCTGGAGAGGCTGGACCCGACGATGACTGCGGTTTCCCCCTGGGATATGGACTGGAACTGGCCGAGGATAAGTATCCCGCCCGTGGCTTCCCTTTCCCTCAGCCGGGGCAGTCCCTGAGTGAAAGTGAATACGAGAAACTCTGGGGAGAAATCCTTAACGTTGCAAAAGAGCTCAGGTTCGGTGGCGACCCGGATATAGCTGTTTCCCAAGTGGCTGGCCTGGTTGAGTGGTACTGCTGGCCTGTTCATGACTCCTCCTACGGAACCGTAAACGACGTGAGTCTGGCTGATCATTCCAGGGCGGTAGCCACCGTTGCCGCCTGCCTGGCGAGGGTGGCTGAGGAGCGGACCGGTTCAAGCCAGGTTGGAGAATGGGCGGTAACTGAACTCTTTGGGAACTACCCCAAAGAGGCAAGGAAGAGTGAACCGGAAGGGGTTGATCCCTCCTTCAAGGAGGACATCTTCAGGCTGGTAGTTGGCGATCTCAAGGGGATTCAGCGCTTCATCTACGACGTCTTTGGTGAGGGGACGGCAAAGCAGCTTAGGGCTAGGAGTTTCACCGTAGAGATCTGGTGCGATCGGCTGGCCGCCTATCTCTGCCGAGAGGTGGGGATCCCCGAAGCCTGCCGCATATATGCCACCGGCGGCAAGTTCCTCCTCCTTCTTCCCAATCTGACGAAACTCACCTGGAAGGACAGCTCGGAAAACCGTCACCAAGGTAGCCTGACTGACTATCTTAGGTACTTCCAGGACCTGGTAAATGAGGACATAGAGCAGACCTTTGACCACCGGGTACCTTTGCGGCTGGTGCTTGCGTCGGTTCCCCTGAGCCAGCTTGACCTGATCAAGCCGGGGAAGCTTAGGGAGAAGCTTGATGAGCTGATGAAGCTTCTCAACCTGGCCTCCGGCCACCCCTACTGGGAGCTGCCGGGGGAATTTTTCTCTCCCCTGGAGCCGCCCGCTGAATACATCTCA
>JALSIF010000015.1 GCA_026981635.1 bacterium
TTAGGGTGGTGGCGGTGGACAGCCAGGGGCGGGAGAGCCCGGCGGCCAGCGCCATCCTGCGGGGGCAGCCGGGGCAGCTGGCGGTCAACACCAGCGGCCGGCTGGCGGCGGAGGCGCCGGTGGTGGAACGCGGCTCTCCGGTGGTGGTGAGGCTGGAGAGCCCCTGCCCGGAGTGTGTGGAGTATGAATGGGACCTAAACGGCGACGGCAAGAGCGACCTCACCGGCGGCCCCGAGGTGGGCTTTACCCCGCCCGCGGCGGGCATCTGGCGGATCGCGGTGCGGGGGCGGGACGCTTCGGGCCGGGTGCGGCTGATGGCCGAGGTGGGAGTGCTGGTGGCGGGGGAGAACCTGCCCCCGGTGGCGCTGCTCAGGGCGGACCGGCAGCGCTTCTTCACCGCCGACTTCAGCCCCACCCAGTCGGCCACCCTGGACGCCAGCGAGAGCTACGACCCGGAGGGGGGCCCGCTGGAGTTTGCCTTTGACCCCGACGGGGACGGCAGCTTCACCGACTGGTCGCCCGACCCCACGCTGAGCTTCCAAGTCTTCCTCATCGGCCCCCAGCAGGTAAGGCTCAGGGTGAGGGACCTGATGGGGGGGATAAATGAGAGCGCGGTGGTGGTCAACGTATATGACATAAGCGGATTTGACTTTAAGTCAGTTGTCCTACCTGGATGTAAGGGAGGTGGAGGGGGAACTCTAGGTCCTTCTGAAGACCAGGCGCCGGTTCCGGTTGATATCGGGGGGAGGCTTTTTATTGCCTGCGCTGGGGGCTTTGACTTTACCAACCGCTACTCCTTTGTATTTGTCCTTGCCCCCGTCAACTTTGAGGTGGCTGACCTCTGGTATCCCTACACGGTGGAAAACCTCGGCCTTACTACCGAAGTCAGCTACGGCTTTGGCTGGATCACGATGGCCTTTACCCAGTCGGGCCGGCCGATCGCCTTTGTGGTCTCTGAGAACCACAGTGAGGATCCACCTTTGAGGGAGCTCAGGGTGGCGCTTTCCAAGGTCACCCTGCCGGCCAAGGAGGAGGACTGGAGGCCGGTCTACGTCATTGATCAGGCAACGGATTCTTTCAGGAACTTGAGCGCAGCGCTAGTGGGGGGCAGGCCCGCCTTAACCTATTACCAACTACCGCCGTTGCCTGGCTCAGGAATGCTCAAGTTTGCCCAGGCCACCACTGAGGAGCCGGCCGGCCCCGGCGACTGGGTGGTGACGGTGGTTGATGTGGGGCCGGAGCTGGAAGGGGGCGGCTTTGCCGATGTGGGGCGGTATGCCAGCCTGGCCGACCTGGGTGGGCTTCCCGCCATCGCCTACTACGACCGGGACAACCAGACCCTGCGCTTCGCCCTGGCCAAGGTGGCCGAGCCCCGCTCAACCCTGGACTGGGACATCTATGTGCTGGACGGCGAGCCGGACGCCGGCCGGTATTCCCACCTCGCCACCCTGGCCGACGGGCGGCCGGTGGTCACCTACGTCTGCCGCGACGCCCTCTGCTTCGCCTACGGCAAGTTCGTCCACCCCCGCTCACCGGAGGACTGGGAAGTCTATGTGCTGGACAGCGCCCCGGACGGGGTGGTGGGAGAGCACAACGACCTCGCCCTGCTGCCCGACGGGCGGCCGGTGATGGTCTACCGGCGGGGCGGCACCCCCGCCGGCCTGGCCTTCGCCGAGGCCAAGACCCCCTTCCCCTCCGGCCCCGGGGACTGGCTCCTCAGCGTGGCCAGCACCAACCTCCAGAGTTTGGGAAGGGCTAACCGCATTTTCATCTGGCAGGGCTTCCCCCTAGCCATCTCTATGTTGGGTGATGGAGGGAGTGTGGGGTTAAAGCTTATGGTTCCCTCCTTCTGATAGCCTCAGGGGGTCTCGGGTGACCAGATCCAGTCGGCGATGAAGATGTTGGTCTCCCCGGGCCTGAGGCCGTTTCGGTTGGAGGCAAATACCAGCTTCTTGCCGTCGGGGGAAAACATGGGAAAGCCGTCAAAGCCGGGGGCGGTGGTCACCCGCACCGGCTCGCCCCCCTCAAGGGGGACCAGGTAGAGGTCAAACTCGCGCACGTTTCCCCCCATGTTGGAGGCAAAGATGACGTATTTGTCGGAGGGGTGCATGAAGGGGGCAAAGTTTGCCGCCCCGTTGTCGGTGAGCTGGCGCTTGTCCGAGCCGTCCGAGCGCATGGCGTAGATCTCCAGGTTCATGGGCCTTATCAGCCCCTGGCGGAGAAGCTCCCTGTACTGCTCCTTCTCCTCCTCGCTTCTGGGGCGGTTTGAGCGGTAGACGATCCACTCCCCGTCGTAGCTGAAGAAGGGGCCCCCGTCGTAGCCAAGCTCGTCGGTCAGGCGCCTTACCTCGTAGGTGTTCAGGTCCATGAGATAGATGTCCAGGTCGCCGTTGCGGTAGCTGGTAAAGACCATGCGGTTTCGCTTCCAGTCTACCGTCGCCTCGGCGTCGTAGCCCCAGTTGTAGGTCAGGCGGGTAAGCTTCCCCTGGCCGTCGTCCATGAAGATCTCGTACTCGGGGTGGAGGGCCCAGACGTAGCCCTGGGAGTAGTCGGGGCGGGGGGGGCAGGTGTCCATGTAGAGGTGGGTGGAGGAGTAGATGAACTTCTTGCCGTCGCTGAGGATGAAGGAGCAGGTGGTCACCCCCCGGCCGGTGGAGACCAGCCGCATCACCCCCGTTTCAAGGTCCATGCGGTAGATCTGGTCGCAGGGATACTTGTCGCTTGTCACTTGGAGGATTAGCTCCCTGCCGTCGGGGGAGAAGTAGGCCTCGGCGTTCTGGCCGCCGAAGGTGAGCTGGCGCAGGTTGGCCAGAAACTTCTCCTCCCCGGGATAGAGCCTGGGGGGCGGGTATCCCTCCGGGTCGGGGTAGATCACCGCCGGCGGGGCGGGGCGGTCGGCCTCCTCCTCCGCCGCCGCCCAGGCGGGAAGCAGGGCGGCCATCAGAATGAGAAAGGGGCAAAGCCTTTGTGAAGTGGTTCTCATGCCTCTCAACCTTAGCCAATACCTGAGTTTGGGGGGAGCTATTTTTGGCGTCTACTAAACTCTCCCCCATGCGTTTGAGCGAGACGGCAGGAAAGTATAGGGGGTTCACCGCGGGCCTTTTCTCCACTGGAATGGTTAGGGGAGGGGTAGGCTTTCTTTTGCTGCTTGCCCTCCTCCTGGGGGGAGCGGGCGAGGGGCGGGCCATTGACGCCCTGAGCCTCAAGAAGGACCTCTACTACATCGCCAGCGACTTTCTGGAGGGGCGGGCGGCGGCAAGCGAGGGGGAGAGGAAGGCGGCCGAGTTTATTGCCTCCCGCTTCCGTGCGCTGGGCCTTCGGCCCGCCTTTGGCGACAGCTACTTTCAGGAGTTTGAGATCGTAACCGGGCTAAGGCTAACCGAGAACAACCACCTCACCGCCACCCTCCCCCAGGGGGAGGAGGAGCTTGCCCCGGGGGAGGACTACATCCCCCTCACCCGCAGTGGGAATGGGGAGGTTAGCGGGGTGCCCCTGCTGGTGGGCTTTGGCATCACGGCAGAGAAACTTGGCTACGACGACTACCGGGGGCAGGAGGTGGAGGGTCGCATCGTAATCCTCATGGGGATGGAGCCGGAGAGGCTCTCCACCCGGGCGGGAATGGACCGGGGGGCCATCACCCAGCATGCCTCGGTGACCAGCAAGATCTCCAACGCCAAGCAGCACAAGGCGGCGGCGGTGATCCTGGTGGACCCGGCGGCGGGGCCCCTGGCACCGGAGAAGGAGAGGCTCCCCGAGCTCTTCGCCCGCGGGGTGGTAGGCGAGGTGGGCATCCCGGTGGTGAAGGTTCGGCGGGAGGTGGTGGACCGCTGGCTCAGGGCCTCCCTGGGCAGGGGGCTAGCCGACTACCAGGGGGAGCTGGAGGACTTGGACCCGCCGGGGCCGGTGGAGCTTGCCGGGGTGAGGCTTTCCCTGCAGGTGGAGATAGAGAAGCTTTATGGCAAGGCCAGAAACGTTGCCGCCATCCTGGAGGGGGGAAGCTATGTGCTTAAGAACGAATATGTGGCGGTAAGCGCCCACTACGACCACCTGGGCTTTGGCCGCTCGGGGAGGAGCATGACCCCGGGGCGGCGCGAGGTCCACAACGGGGCGGACGACAACGGCTCGGGGACGGTGGGGGTGCTGGCCCTGGCGGAGGCGCTGGCCACCGCCGAGAAGGGGCCCGACCGCTCGGTCATCTTTGTCCTCTTCTCCGGTGAGGAGCTGGGCCTTCTGGGGAGTAAGCACTTCAGCCAGAACCTGCCGGTTGCCCGCGAGCAGCTGGTGGCGCTCATCAACCTTGACATGATCGGCCGGCCCAAGGAGGGCAGGTGGCTGCTCGGCGGGGTGGGGACCTCGTCGGTGTGGAGCGATCTTATTGACCAGGTCAAGCAAAGTCACCCCGAGGTCAGCTTCACCACCCAGCGCTCGGCCCGGGCCCCCTCGGATCAGTCCAGCTTCCTGCCCCTGAGGCTGCCGGTGCTTTGGTCCTACGACGGGGGCCACCCCGACTACCACCGGCCCACCGACGACCCGGAGAAGATTGACTATGAGGCGATGGCCCGCTGGCTCGGCTTTATTCGCGACCTGGTGGTGGCCATCGCTGATCTTCCCCGCCGGCCCGACTATAAGGAGGTGAAGGGGAGCGAGTTTCGCCGCCCGCGCAACCAGTTTCGGGTCTACCTGGGGACCATGCCCGACTACACCTGGGAGGGGGAGGGGCTCAGGGTGGACGATGTCACCCCGGACAGCCCGGCCGACCGCTATGGGATAAGGGCGGGGGATGTTATCCTGCGGCTGGGACCGGTTGAGATAAAGGACATCTACGACTTCGTCTACGCCCTGCAGACCCTGGCGCCGGGGGTGTGGTATGATGTGGTGGTCAGACGGGGGGGGGATACGGTGAAGCTTCGGGTAAAGATGGAGGCGCGGGAGAGGGAGTGAGGGTAGACGACAGAGAGGTCTTCAAATGTGCAGACTTCTCGGACTTGTGGCAAACAAACCTGTAAATTTTAAGTTTTCATTAGAAAGATTCCGAGAATTCGCGAGCAGAAATCGGGATGGTTGGGGAGTCGGCTGGTATTGTGAAAAGAATAAAGAACCGTTAATAGAAAAGGAAGCCAAGGAAGCAACAATTAGTGAGAAATATACTTCCACATTTCATGTGAATTCATGTATTTTTATTGCCCATGTTAGGTATAAAACTTTCGGAGAGCCCAAAGTTGAGAATACTCATCCATTTGCTTTTAAAAATTGGCTGTTTGCCCATAATGGGTCTATTTGTGAGCAGGATGAATTGTACTTGGCTGAAAGTCTAGTAGAGCTCTTGAAAGGAGATACTGATTCAGAGAAATTGTTTCTTTACTTGATTCAGGATATTAATAATGAAAGCGAAATAAATCAAATCATTGATTCTCTTGTTAATAGAATAACTGAGCTAAAAAAATTTAAGTATAGCTCTCTAAATTTTATTCTTTCAAATGGAGAATATCTAATTGCCTATAGAGATGCAATTAGCAACTTGGACTATTACTCTCTTTATTACCTGAAGAGAGATTATGATTCACCTGCGATCAGTTATTTATCTCCTGAGACCAAGGCGCTAATTGATCTAAAACTTGCTAGAGATGAAAAGGCAATAATTGTATGCTCTGAGAAACTAACCAGAGATGAAGAATGGAAGTGTCTTTCAAATGGGGAGATGTTGGTAGGTCATGCTGGTGACTTAGACTGCAGGATCATCAAATGGAAATAAAGCGGAGAGGGTGGGATTCGAACCCACGAGACGGGATCAACCCGCCTACCGGTTTTCGAGACCGGCGCCTTCAACCACTCGGCCACCTCTCCGCGGGGTGGACACAGTGGTTATACCCTGCCCACCGGGGTGGTTATACCCCAGGCCGGGCGGGTGTTTTCCCACTCCTCTGGTCGGTGTGCCCTTAATGGCTGAACTACCCCGCTCTGGGTGGTTTGCCCCGACTGACCAGCTGGCTTTGGCTCCCGCTTAGGGGCGGGGAGAAATTATCCCGCGGAGGGGCCCGTCGGTCAAGGGGCAGGCCGGTTTGAGGGGGTGAAGGGGGCCGGGGGCCGGTGGTGTAAGACGAGGGGTGGCGGGCGCGCCTTCTCCTGGTGGCAGGGGGGAGACTGGCAGCCTGCCTGCTCAGCGCTCCAGGACCTCAACCTCGGCCATCAGGCGGCCGCTTCTCGGGTTTTGCTCCATCTTTCTTATGCGCACCCGGCCGCGGCCGCGAAGGCTCACCAGGCTTCCCTCGGCGACGGGGCGGTGGACCCGGGTCTCCAGCCTGAAGTCCACCGCCACGAACTCCTCCTCTATGGCCTCGCGGGCTTCGCTGCGGCCCAGGCGGAAGGCCCGCGCCACCAGGGCGTCCAGGCGGGGGGAGGGGAG
>JALSIF010000016.1 GCA_026981635.1 bacterium
ACAGCAGCAGCTCGCCGGGGACGGCGAGGGTGCCCAGGCGGAGCTTGTAGAGGAGGAGGGGGGCAAGCATAACCAGGGCGGGAAGCAGGAAGACGGCAAGGGAGGGCAGGAAGCCTGAGATGCGAAGGCCGATCTGGCGGTAGCAGAAGCCGTCGCGGTAGAGGGCGAGGAAGATGTAGGCCACCCCCAGGGCGGTAAGCAGGGAGTTGGTGGTGAGGTGACTTACCGGCAGGCGGGGAACCAGCCACTCGCCCGCCAAGACCAGGGCGAGGATCACCGCGTAGTCCACCACCATCCTTGGGGGGAGGGGTCTTGCCATCCGGGTGTTAGTCTAGAATCCAGGAAAAGCGGAGGGCACCTTTTTAAATCTGACAAGTGGAGTCTCCTTCCTTTACTGAGGCTTTTTAAGGTTGGGTTAGAATGCATCCTGTGAGCCAGGAGGAGGTAAGGGAGGAGGAGTTTGACTGGTCCCAGGTGGACCCCGAGGTCAGGGCGCGCTTCAGGCCGGAGGGGCCGCCCGAGCGCATCGCCTGCCCCCGCTGTGGGGGGATTATCCAGACCACCGCCCTCTACTGCTACCACTGCGGGCTAAGACTTAGGGAGCCCACCGAAGAGGAGCTGGAGCGGCGCATGCGGGGCTACGGGATGGGCTCGGCCAAATTTGACGAGACGGCCCGGCGCAGGGTGCAGGAGGAGGTGGAAAAACTCCTGGAGGAGCGGGGCAGGCCCGACTACGGAGCCACCGCCACCGCCATCAGGATGACGGTGATTGCGGCGGTGATCCTGGTCCTGCTGCTCTACGGACCCAAGCTCTACCGGCTGGTGGCTCCCCTGATCGCTGGACTGTTCCGCTAACTGGTCTTAGCTGAGTTTGCTTCCCGGGGCCACCTCGCCGTCCACCGTAACAATCCGCACCACCCGCTCGCCCTGGCTCTCGTCGGTGGCGGCAAGGAGCATCCCTTCGCTCAGGACACCGCGGAGCTTCTTGGGCTTCAGGTTGTCCAGGATGACGATGGTCCTCCCCACCAGCTCCTCCGGGTCGTACCAGGGGCGGATGCCCGCCACCAGCACCCGGTCCTTACGGGAGCCGTCGTCCACGGTGAGCTTGATCAGCTTGTCGGCCCCCTCCACCGGCTCGGCGCTGAGCACCTTGGCGGTGATGAGGTTTAGCTTCATAAAGTCGCCGATCTCAATCCATTCCTTCTCCTCGGTTGGCTTTTCGGCCATCTTCTCCTCCTTGGGGGCAGGCTTTTCCTCTGCTGCGATGCGCTCCACCTTCTCGCCGGTGAGGGCCTCTTTGCGGCGGATGAACTCCTCCTCCAGGTCCTCCAGGTCCAGGCGGGGGAAGACCACCTCGGGCTGGCCCACCTTGTGGTTTTCGGGCAGGGTTTCCGAGAGGGCGTCAAAGGTAAGCTCACTTACCCGTCCCTCAAAGCCCAGCTGCTGCCAGTAGCGGTCGCAGGCTCCCGGCATCACCGGAGAGAGCACAATGAGCAGGCGGCGGATGGCCTCAATGAGCAGGTGGAAGATGGTGCCGATCTCCTCCTTTTTGCCCTCCTTGTTTAGCTCCCAGGGCTTGGTGGTATCTATATAGCGGTTTAGCTCCCTCACCAGCTCCCAGGCCAGCTCCAGCCCCTCCTTGAAGCGGAGGCTTTCGTAGTGCTCAATCACCTCGCCGGGCACCCGGTCGGCAAGCTCCTTGATCTCCAGGTCGCGGGGGAAGACCACGGTGGGGGCGGGGATCACCCCGCCGAGGAACTTCAGGGCCATGTTGAGGGTGCGGTGGAGCAGGTTGCCCAGGTCGTTGGCCAGGTCGTAGTTGTAGCGCTCGGCCAGGGCGCGGACGGAGAAGTTGCCGTCCAGCCCCACCGGCACCTCCCGCACCACGAAGTAGCGCACCCCGTCGGCCCCTACCAGGGCGACGGCGTCCTTGGGGTGGAAGACGTTGCCCTTGGACTTGCTCATCTTGGTCCCCTCAAAGTTCCAGAAGCCGTGGACGAGAAGCTTTTTGGGGGCGGGGATGCCGAAGCTCTTTAGCATGGCCGGCCAGATGACGGCGTGGAACCAGGGGATGTCCACCGCCATGATGTGAAGGTCGCAGGGCCAGAAGTTGGCCGCAGGCTGGACCGCCATGGGGTCCTCCCCCCTCTCCAGTGCCGCAAGGGCGGCGTCGATGTCAAACCCTGAGCCGGTGAGGTAGGTGAGCAGGGCGTCCACCCAGACGTAGAAGACGTGGTTTCTATCCCAGGGCAGGGGGATGCCCCACTCGGTGGAGGAGCGGCTGATGCAGAGGTCCTTCAGGCCCTCCCTGATGCGGTTTAGCATCTCGGTGCGGCGAAAGTCGGGGTGGATGAAGTCGGGGTGCTGGTCATAGAACTCAAGCAGGTAGCCCTCGTACTTGCTCAGCCTGAAGTAGTAGGCCTCCTCGGTGAGGAACTTGAGGTAGGGCTTGCTCTCCGGGTCCTCGGGCACCTCGGAGGGGTCCAGGAAGCGGTTGTCGGTGGTGTGGTACCAGCCGGAGTAGGTCCCCTTGTAGATGTCGCCCAGCTCATAGATGCGCTGGAAGAACTTCTGCACCACCTCCCGGTGGCGGGGGCTGGAGGTGCGGTAGAACTCGTAGTCGGAGATCTCAAGTAGCTTCCACGCTTCAAGGAAGGCGGGGATGTTTCGGTTGCAGAACTCAAGGGGGTCCAGGCCCAGCTCGGCCGCCTTGTCGGCGATGTTCTGGGAGTGCTCATCGGAGCCGGTGACGAACTTGACCCGGTAGCCCTGCTTGCGCTTGGTGCGGGCCACGATGTCGGCGAGTATCGTGGTGTAGCCGGTCCCCATGTGGGGGGCGGCGTTGACGTAGTAGATGGGGGTGGTGACATAGAACTTCTTTTCCTCGGGGGGGCTTTGTTTGCTCTCCATCTGGGCGGCTCCTCCTTGGGCAGGGAATTATAGGCCCGCCACCGGCCGCTACTCCTCCACCACCAGCGCAAGGTCGTCCATCCGGTCAAGCACCCTGAAGTCTCGCTTGGCGACGATCTTTGCCCGGGCGGGCCTTTCCCGGCCGGCAAGCTGATCTATCCAGCCGGTCAGGGTATCGCGGCTCATGGTGCCCACCGAGAGGTCCTGGGGGCTGGGCAGGATGCCGTCTTTTACCGCCTGGTCGTGGAGCTTGTTTAGCTCCTGCTCCAGCAGGCGGGCGGCGGCCGAGCGGGAGAGACCAGCGGGGACCTTGAAGCGGGAAAGCACCTCACCGCGACGGTAGACCACCTTCTGCTCGGTGGCCAGAAAATCAAGCCTCAGGCGGTCGCCCACAAAGAGGTTCTCCCGCGCCACCACGATGAGAACCATGTCCTGGTCGCTCTGGGAGAGCCGCTCGGCCACTCCGCTGATGATCTCTGGATCGGGCGGCTCAACCTCAATGTTTCGCTTCTCAAACTCAACCGTGAGTTTCTTTACCACCTGGCGTACCGCCTGCTCCACCTGGGCCTTACTCCAGCTTTTGGGGATGAGCAGGTAGAGCAGGGGGTTGTTGGCATAGAGCAGGACCTTGCTGTGGCGCAGGCGAAAGAGCTCCTCCTCCAGCTCCTGCCCCTCCTTCACCAGCGCGTCGCGCATCTGGCGCTGGAGCTCAATCTGCTTCTGCAGGCGGTCGCGCTCTTTGCGCAGCTCATCAATCTCCTTCTCAAAGCGGCTCTTTTCGGCAGAAAGCTCCTCCCTCACCCGTTGGTAGTCGCGGCGGGTCTTCTCCAGGTCGGCCTGGAGGGAGGCCAGCTCACCGGTAAGCTGGCTCAGGCGCCGGTTCTGGGCGGCCACTTCGCGGGAGAGGGTATCAAGCTGTGCGCGAAGCTCGTCCCGCTGGCGGGAAACCTTCTTTAGCTCTTCCTCGGCCCGCTCCCGCTCCCGGGAGACCTCGGCCAGCCTGGCCCTGGCCTGCTGTAACTTCTCTCCCGTCTCACTCACCTGGCGCTGGAGCTGGTCAAACTCCAGGATCATCTCGCGCACGTTGTCGGAGCTTATGAGCAGGACGCCCAGGGTGGCGAGGGCGATGACGATGCCGGTGAGCACCGCGATGGCGCTGGAGATGACCCGGGGGCGCAGGCCCATGAGGGAGATCTTCCGCTTGGCCACCCGCCAGCCCACCCGGTCGGCGGTGTAGGCCACGATGCCCGAAAGCACCGCCAGAACCAGGGTAAAGATAATGCCCGTCCAGTTCATCGCCGCTCCACCTGAGCCTAAGTTTAGGTGGCCTATGATTAGGCCTCCGTGGCGGGTGAAAAGCTCGACTTTGTGATCTACATGCGCAGGGGCTGTCACCTGTGCGAGGTGATGTATGAGCGCCTGCTCCTCCTCATTGAGGTGACCGGCTGGGAGGCGGAGGTTGAGCTGGTTGACATTGACCAGGACCCCGCCCTCCGGGAGCGCTATGGTGAGCTGGTGCCGGTGCTTGAGCTGAACGGCGAGGAGCTCTGCCACTTCAGGCTGGACGAGGAGCGGGTAAAGAGGGCGGTGGAGGCGCTCAGACCAGGCTAGATCAGGGCTCAGCCGAAATCCCCCGCTGCTAACAATCAACAGGTGTTGATTAGTCTGTTGACTTATGGGCTGAGCCCGTATCAGGAGCGGAGAAACGACCGGTTGATAAAGCCCGCCGCGGTGGCCGGTGTTGATATCGGTTAAGCTTTCTGTGGAAAACTTTTGCCTGGGGGTGGCCATTTGCAGCGAAGGACGAGCGAGGTCTACATCGTGGCGGGGGGCCTTACCCCGTTCAGTCGCGCTCAGCAGGAGGCCGACTTTCGGGAGCTCTGCCGGCAGGCCTTCGCCAGCGCCCTGGGACAGCTACCCGATCTTTCCACTGACGACATTGACGCGGCGGTGATGGCCTACTACTCGGACTACTTCACCAAGCAGTCCTCGGCCCATCTTGCGGTCCACGACTACCTGGGGCTTGCCCCTAGGCCCTGCATCCGGGTGGATGCGGCCAGCGCCAGCGGGGGGGCGGCGCTGCACACCGCCTACCTCATGGTGCAAAGCGGCTATGCCCATGTGGTGGTGGTGCTGGGCTTTGCCACCCTGGGGAGGGTCTCCACCAACCAGGCCATTGACCTGCTGTCTCTTTCCAGCGACATCAACTTTGAGTATCCCCTGGGGGTCTTCTGGTCGGGCTTCTTCGGCATGGTGGCCAACCGCCAGATCCACGAGCTGGGCTGGGACCCCAAGCTGTTTGACATGGTGAGCATCAAAAACCACGTCAACGCCACCTACAACCCCTACGCCCAGCGGCCCCTGGAGCTCACTCCGGAGGAGATCCACCGCTCAACCCTGGTCTCCACCCCCCTGCGCAAGCTCCACTGCTCGCTGATCAGCGAGGGGGCGGTCTGTCTGGTGGTGGCCAACGAGGAGTGGGCCTGGCGGCTGACCGAGCGGCCGGTGCGTATCGCCGGCATCGGGGCGGCCTCCGACACCCTCAGGCTGGCCGACCGGGACCACGGGCAGGTACCCCTGCTCCAGCACGAGGACCCCAGGCAGTATGAGAAGATGTACGAGCAGGGACTGCGCTATCCGGGAGTGCACCACTTTCGGGCCACCCGCATCGCCGCCCGGGAGGCCTACATGGCGGCGGGGATCCACTTCCCGGTGGCGGAGATTGACTTTGCCGAGATCACCGACGCCTACGCCAACCTGGAAATCGCCACCTACGAGGACCTGGGCTTCTGTCCCCTGGGGGGTGGGCCCGACTTCCTGAGCTCGGGGGCGCCCATGATGCCGGGGATTGACTATGGGATGAGGGACCTGCCTGAGCGGGGAAAGCTCCCCGTCAACCCCTCGGGGGGGCTTTTGGCCTGCGGCCACCCCATCGGCGTCGGGGGGCTGATGCAGGCGGTGTTCGCCCTCTGGCAGCTCAGGGAGGAGCTGGCCAGCCGGTTTGCCGATCTCAGGAGCGAGGCGCAGATCTCCTTTACCCCCCTGCAGCTTGAGCGCCCCTTGCGCGGCCTGGTCCACTCCATGGCGGGGACCGGCACCATGGCCACGGTGACCATCCTGGAAAGCCCCCTGGCCCGGGAGGTGGAGACGGTGGCGGGTGAGGGGGCGGGGGGATTCATGGAGTAGGGAGGTGTAGCGACCATGGCCATTGACCCGGAGTTCAGACTGCCCGAGGATGAGAGCCTGGCCGAGGGGAGCGTCATCTTCTCGGTGGAGCCGCTGGTGCTCAGGGACCACTTTGAGCTCACCTTCCTCCACTCCCTCGCCCAGGACTCCCCCTTCTTTACCAGCCTGGCCGAGGGGGTGCTCACCGGCAGCACCAACCCGGTGACCGGGTTTACCTTTGCCACCCCGCGGGCCTGGGACCCCAGCCAGGGCCAGCCCACCCACCCCCAGGAGCTCCCCCCGGAGGGGCGGGTGCACACCTGG
>JALSIF010000017.1 GCA_026981635.1 bacterium
ATGAGATGGCCGTCGCTTTCGGGATCGGGCCTGGCCCCGTCGGGAATGGGCACATCCCTGAGGGTGAGGAAGGGGGCCCAATCGGCGGTCAGGGTCACGTCGTAGCGGGGGGTAGAGGAGTCGGCGAAGTAGACCGGCTGGGTCCAGAGGCGCTGGGAGATGACAAAGCCCATCTCGTTAGCGTCCTCAACCAGGGACTGGACCATGAGGGCAGAGTTGGGGTCCACCTCGGCGTCGGGCGGGATGGGCTGGTTGAAGAAGCTGTCAGGGGCGAGGGGAAGCCCGGAGGGGAAGACCTGCGCAAAGAGCTGGCGGTACTCCTGGTCGCTCAACACTCCCAAGTTGCCCCCTCCGGTGCTACCACCGCCAACTCCGGCTCCCCCGCCAGTGTCACCGACTTGACTGCCCCCACCGCCGCCTCTCCCTCCACAGGCGGCAAGGGAAAAAATGGAAAACGTGGCCACCACAAGCACGAAGAGCCGACCAGTCCTCATGGGACCTACCTCCCGAGGGATGTGTCGCAATTATATCCGCCCTACAGCAGAACCTAGCAATCTGCTATCAGGTAGGATAAAGGTGATAACTGTCTGGGTAGTAGGATTTTAACTCTAATATCGGAGGTAAAACACAGATGGCAAAGACCTACCATTATGGGAGTACAACCATCACCGTTGAGTACGATCAGGCCAGCAGCCTCACTCTTTTTGTAAAGGATGGGGCGGAGCAGAGGAGCCTCAACCTCTCCGCCTTCGGGCTGGCCGATCCAGAGGGGCAGGAGGCGGCTGATATCGGGGCCAACTCCTGGAACCTGGTCCCTCCACCGGCGGTGTTCTGTCAGGCGGACGATGCCACCATGCAGCAGTTCAGCGCCGACAATCCTGACCTAGATCTGGGGCAGGGCAGTGCGGAGGAGATCCGGCGGGGCTGGCACCACTACTGGAAGATTGACCAGGCCAACTGGTGCCCATAGGATGTTGAACTAACTGGCCGGGGAGGGCGGGTTAGAATCTCCCCACCGGTGGAGCAAATAGACCTTGCCATTGAGCTTGCCAAGCGGGGGGAGTTCTGGCCCGCCATCCACCTTTATGAGGAGGCCTGGCTGAGGGCCGAGCAGAAGGGGGACGCCAAAACCCAGTTCAACGCCCTAAACGGCCTCTCCAATGTGGCCAACCTGCTCAACTCCCCTGCCATGGCCCGGGCGTGCCTGCTTAAGGCATGGGCGCTGGCCGAGCTAATCGGCGACCGGCGGATGCTCTCCGCGGTGGCCTACAACCTAGCCGGCCTGGAGTTCAGGCGGCACAACTACGAACAGGCCCGGCTGTGGCTGAGGCAGTGCAGGGAGATCGCCGAGGAGCTGGAGGGGGGTGCCAAGGAGCTGGCCTATTCCTACCACGGCATGGCGGTCCTCCACGAGGAGTTGGGTGAACTGGAGGAGGCGCTGGAGTGCCTCCAGCAGGGACTTGAGGTTACAGAGCAGGTTGGGGACATAGAGCAGAGCTTTCGCGGTGCCCTCCTATCCACCCAGGGCAGCCTGCTCATCAAACTAGGCCGCTATCGGGAGGCGGTCCCAGTGCTTGCCGAGGCCCTCAACCTGTTGGAGGAAGCCGAAGTCTATCTCATATCTCCCCTGCTCAATCTGGCCGAAGCCCACTTCAAGCTGGGGGAGGAGGAGGCGGCTAGGCAGTGTTATCAACGGGCAAGCTCAATCATCAAGCGGCTGAAAGAGGCAGCCGAGCCCGACTTCCTGCTAAGGCTTAGGGAGGTGGGCAGGATGCTCGGCCGAGGTGGGGAGGAAAGCAGGGAGGGAAGGGCTTAGCCCACTCCCGCTTCAGGCGGCTCTGCGGCGGGCAAAGCGCTCCAGCGCCTCGCGAATCCAGCGGCCCTCGGCGTAGTGGAGGCGGCGCAGGGCAAGGCGCTCCTTGGTCATCGGGCCATCGCCGCCTATCACCCTAAAAAGCTCATCCCAGTCAGGCTCGGTATAGACCCACCGCTTCTTCTCCTCGTCGTAGCGCAGGTTGGGGTCGGGGATGGTGAGGCCCAGCTCGCGTATCTTGGGCACATACTGGCTGAGGAACTTCTGCCGGTTCTGGTCGTTGGTGTAGAGCTTGAGCTTCCAGCGGTACATTTCGGGATGCTTGCCCAGCTTGTCGGCCGGACCGAAGAACTGCATGATGGGGCCCCACCAGCGGTTGAGGGCATCCTGGACCATCTCCTTCTGGCGCTTGGTGCCACTCATCAGGGTGAGGATGATGTCGTAGCCCTGCATCAGGTGGAAGGTCTCCTCGTAGCAGATGCGGGCCAGGGCCCGAGAGTAGGGGCCGTAGGAGGTGGCCCTGAGGCGCGACTGCATCACCATGGCGGCACCGTCAATCAGCCAGCCGATGATCCCCACGTCGGCCCAGGTCTCGGCCGGATAGTTGAACACGTTCTGGAAGCGTCCCTTACCGTTCAAGAGCTCCTCAATCATCTTCTCGCGGGGCTTGCCCAGGGTCTCTGCCACCATGTAGAGGAGCTGGCCGTGGCCCACTTCGTCCTGGACCTTGGCGATGAGGGCAAGTTTGCGCTTCATGCTGGGGGCATAGGGGATCCATTCCCCCTCGGGGAGGGCCCCCATGATCTCGCTGTTGGCGTGGTTCTGGAGAAAGCGGATCAGGGTCTTGCGGTAAAGCTCGGGCATCCAGTCGCCCGGTTCAATTTTTTCACCCCGCGCGATGCGCTCCTCAAACTCGGCCAGCTTGTCGGGGTCCTCCTTGGCCAGCATCGCCTCAATCTTTGCCCGGTCCGCCATCCTCGCTACCTCCTACAAAAAAGTATATACGCTGACAAACCTTTTTGTTCCCTGGCGGCTCAATCCTGCGGCTCTTCCTCCACCACCACCATCTCAGTCATGGAGTGGCTCAGTCGGTAGGACGTTCCGGCGATCTCCACCTCAATGGCGTAGTCGGCTCCCTGGGGAGCGTGGCTAAGCACCCTCATCACCACGCCAGGGGTTACCCCCATCTCCCCCAACCTTGTGAGCACCTCCCGGCTGTCGTCCCACACAGTCACCACTCTCACCCGCCGGCCCGGCATAGCCTGCTCCAGGGGGATACCCCTGAGGGGGGGAAGCCTACCCTCCCGGTCGGGGATGGGGGCGCCGTGGGGGTCAAACTTGGGGTGGCCCAGAAACGAATCCAGCCGGTCAACGAAACGGTCGCTCACATAATGTTCCAGGGCGTGGGCTTCGTCGTGGACCTCCTCCCAAGAGTAGCCCAGCTTCTCCACCAAAAAGGTCTCCAGCAGACGGTGGCGCCGCACCAGGCGAATGGCTTCCCTCTCTCCGCGGGTAGTAAGCCGGGGAGCCTGGTAGGGGGAGTAGGTGATCAGCCCCGCCTCGGAGAGGCGCTGGAAGGACTCGCTGACGCTTGCCTTGCTCACTCCCAGCCGCTCGGCGACGGCGGTGTTGGTGGGGGGTATGCCGCGCCGCTCCAAAAGCCAGAGCAGCTTTAGGCAGTCCTCCAGACCTACCAGGGGGCGGCGCGGAGAGAGCATCCTGGGGAGATTATAGAAGGAACCGGCCCCACCCTGACCGGTCAGAGCAGGGCTCTAAAGAGCAGGGCAGTGGCGACGGTGGCCAGGGCGAGCAGGCCAAAACCTATCCCCACCAGTCGGGTGAGGCTGGAGCGGTTGAAGTAGAACACCACGGCAAATTTGAAGACCAGGTTCACCAGGGTGGCCCAGACCACCAGCTCGGCGGCAAGCTGGGCCAGGATCTCCCCCTTGCCGGCAAGCTCGGAGAGGGAGAGGGTGATGGCGTCAAGGTCGGTAAGGCTGGAGAGCACGGTGGCGAAAGCCACTCCTGCCCCGCTCATGTAGTGCTGCGCGGCGGCCACCAGGATGAGCACCAGGGCAAAGATCACCCCAAACTGGAGGGCGGTGCCCAGGGCGGTGGGGTTGTGGACCGGCGGCAGGGTGAAGCTGTCGTTCAGCTTCTCTCGCGCTCTAAGCCACAGCACCCAGGAGATGAGCAGACCCACCAGCAAGAGGATGGTGAGGGGAAGGCTGGCCAGTCTGGCCACCGACCGGTTTACCACCCAGAGCAGGACCAGCAGGCGGAAGTAGAGGCTGGTGTTGGCAATAAGTATGGCGGCCGCCATGGGCTCGGGGGCACTCTTCCATTCGGTCTGCTGGCGGGCCAAACTGATGGAGGTGGCGGTGGAGCTGACCAGCCCACCAAGCAGAGCGGAGAGGATCAGCCCCTTCCGGGTGCCGAGAAGCTTAAGGGCCACATAGCCGGCAAGACTTACCGCCACCACCAGGACCACCATGAGCCAGATGCGGCGGGGATTGAGCACCTCCCAGGGGCCGTAGCCCTGGTCGGGGAGGATGGGGAGAATGACGAAGGCCACCAGAGCGAACTGGAGGATGGCCAGGAAGTCGGTGCGGGTGAGGCGGCGGGCAAACTCGTGGAGCTCGGGCTTGAAGTAGAGCAGGGCGGGGATGGCGAAACCGGCCGCCACCGCCACCTCCAAGGGGCCGTACCAGACCAGGGCTCCCACCAGATAGGCGAGGGCGGCGGCCACCTCGGTGGTGTGACCGCGCTCGTGCTCTCCCTCGGAGGAGAAGCGGCCGGCAACGAAGTAGGCCACCACCGCAAGCAGGCCCACCACCACCACCCAGCCGCCGGCCCGCTCGGCGATGATGGCGGCAAGCGTCCCCCACAGGGTGATCAGGGTGAAGGTGCGCACCCCTCCAGCGTGGGGACCGGTAAACTCGCGCTCAATCCCCAGGATGGCGCCCAGGCCAGCACTGATGGCAATTAGCACTAGCTGCTGCCAGACCTGGGGAAGAGCCTCATTCATCGCAAAAGGATTTTAAGCTGCCGGGAAAGATTTTCAGCCTCGGCGGGGAAAAGATTTCACCTGCCGATATAATTTCTGGGCCATGGACAAAGCGAGCAAGGGGCAGGTGCTCACCGAGTTGGTTGAACAGGCCAACTCCATGGTCCAAACGCTTCCTCCCGAGGCTCGTCAGAGGGCTTTCCAGATCGTCCTTGACATGCTTATCCGCCACAAGTTCGGCATCAAGCCTCCCAAGAGCTGGCCGGAGATAGAAGGGATAGAGTTTGACCCCCAGGGGGTGGCCCGGCTGGCCACCTCAGGCTAGTCTTCCAGCCCTAGTAGTCGTATCCGTAGTCCTCCTCCTCCAGCTCGGGGCGGCTGGTGGGAAAGAGCTTTATCCACAGGTTCATGTTGATGAAGTTGCCCTCGGGGTCGCGGTAGTCGTTGACTAGGGTGCCGGTGAAGCGGTATTCACGGTTAAACAGGGCCTTGTTGCTTCCCGGGTCGCGGGCGGGGATGAAGCCATAGACGCTGTTTAGTTCCAGCTCCCGGCAGATCCCCTCAAGGAGCCCGATCAGGGCCTGGGCCAGTCCACGGCCACGGTAGTCGGGGAGGGTGGCGCCGTGGGTCATCTGGCCAGTCTGGTGATCAAAGTCAATCTGCACCGCCAGCACGCTTACCGGCCGCTCGCCCTCAAAGCCGATGGCGAAGGGGGTTGAGTTGGAGGCAAGCAGGCGGGAGATGTAGCCCTCCTCCAGCTCGGGGACCGGTGAATCCTGGTAGACCGCCCGGTAGATCTCCATTATCGCCTCAAGGTCGCCCGGCCCGGCACGCCGCATGGTAAAACCACCAGGGAGCTCCGCCGGACGGGGCCGTCCCTGGTAGAAGCGGCGAAGCATGGCCTGCTCCTTGCGCAAGGTGGGAGAGCTCTCCCGCTCGGGGTCTAGGAAGAGGGAGAGCAGGTCGGCATCCTCGCGCAGGTAGTAGCGAGGGAAGTTGGCCTCCTGGCGGAAGCCCTGGGCGAGGAGCTTGCTGGTCAGGTGGTCGGGGCACACCACCAGCAGCTTGGAAAGCTCCCGCTCTTCGGCCAGCTCACGCAGGGGGGAAATATCCACCTGACTGCTGGCAGGTTCTAGGTGGTCCACCAACAGGCGGCGGTGATAGAAGTCCAGTCTCCCCTGGAAGGTGGTGCCCCTCCTCTCCAGACGGAAGGTCTGGCTGTAGAGCTCGCCCCCTACCCTCAGTTCATCAGGTATGTAATCGCTGTAATCCTTTTCTGGCATGGCTGATGTGGGAAAAAAGGCCGTACCTCCTGTCCTGAGTCCTCCCTGGCTAAAAATAGCATAACCCCACCGGCCCAGGTTGGGTCAGCCCTTTGGGGATACGGGACTAAAATGGTCAGCCGGTGTATCCCGACTACAACATCGCGGGCCTGTTTCTCACCGCCGGCATAGTCACCCTGATGGCGGTATTTCTTCTCTGGTGGCTGGTCCGCGACCGGGGAAAGGGGCACATCCTGGAGCGCTCCACCTACGAGTCGGGGGAGCCGCCGGCGGGGGAGGCCTGGCG
>JALSIF010000018.1 GCA_026981635.1 bacterium
TCCAGGCTGTAGTGGTTACGCACCGGATCCAGGAAGATGTGGACGATAACCGGGCCGTAGTCAACTGCGACCCAGTCGGCCTCCAGCTCCTCCTGGACCGCGTAGGGGAGTATACCACGCCCCGCAACCTCTTCAAGCATGTGCTCGGCCAGGGTGCGGTTGTGGAGTAGGGAGGTCCCTGAGGCGATTACCATCGCATCAAGGAAGTCCACCACCCCCCGCATGTCGAGCACCGTGATGCGTTCCGCCTTGTGGGCGTCAAAGCTCTCCACAATGAGGCCGACCAGCTCTCTCAGTTGGAGGTTGTCAGGGGCAAAACTATCCGGCAGCAGGTTTGCCGTGCGCTCCTCAGTCTTCATTCGTAGGAATTATACCTCTTAAAGCTACCGTTCACTTGCCTTTACCCTCCCCCCTGTCCGCTTCCTTAACGGCATTCCCGGCCGCCTGTTCGGCGGGGCCCTCTTCCTGGGGCGAAGGAGGGGTCAGGTCATACAGCCAGGTGCGAAGTCTTGTCAGCTCCTCGGAGGAGATCTCCTGGTAGCTTATTCCCTCAATCTCCACCGGCTCACCGAACTCAACCCGGCTGATCAACACCCGCTTTTCCCGCGCCTGGGCGAAGTGGCGGGCGAGGGCATTTAGCTGGTCCAGGCTGAGATCGGTGTGGACTGACTGGTAGATCCGTGCCGCCACCCTTGGCAGGCGGGGAAGGTTGCGCGGCCTTAGGGTCTGCTCAAAGAGGGCGGCAAGCAGCTTCTGCTGGCGTTGCATCCTCCCCAAGTCACCGAGGGAGTCGTAACGAAAACGGGCATATTCCAACGCCTTTTGCCCACTAAGCCGCTGGCGACCGGGTTTCAGGTCAATCACAAGATCCTGGGCACGATCCACATAGTGCATGGGCTTCTCCACCTCTAGGATGACCCCGCCGAGGGTATCAACTGCCCTGGCAAAGCCCTCAAAGTCAACTACCACGTAGTAGTCAATCTTGATACCCAGCAGGTTCTCCACCGTTTTTTTGGCCAGCTCCACCCTCCCGCGGGCGTAGGCATGGGCCAGTTTGTCCTCGCCTCCCGGCCATCCTTTGGCAGGGGGGATGTAGGTCCGTGTGTCGCGAGGTAGAGAGAGGAGTTTTATCACCGGTTCTTCGGTGGAGAAGGTCATAAGCATGACCGTATCGCTTCGGTGAGGTGGCTGCTGATCAATCCCCAAAAGGAGTACGGTCACCTTCTCCTGGCCGGGGAAGGCTCGTTTGATGGGGGGAAGAGTGAAGTGGGAGCGAGAAAGCAATATGCCCCCAATCCCCATTTTTCCTCCTAGGGTCCCTGGATGGGTGAAGGCATAGAAGGTGCCCACCATCAAAGTGACCATGAAGGAGAGGACGGTGATGGCCAGAAAGTAGGCGGCAAGTGGGTTGAGCCCGCGCAACCGTTGCCCTGCTGACCTGATCAGTCCTGCCACTTCACTCCTCAGGCGGCCAAGCAAGGGCGAAGGCTTCTGACTGGCGGCTAGCTTTCCCACGAGTATTGCTCGCGCAGGAGAGAGTTGTAGAACTCTATGGATTCGGGGGCGATTGGCGCCTCAAGCTCAAGCAGTCTGACCAGGGTTCGCCGAACTATTTCGTAGCAGGCGATCCCCAGATGGGTAAAGGCGTAGTCCCTGAGAAGCTCCACCTCGGGGTATTTGCGGTCCTCGCTCACCTTGTCGGCACAAAACAGAATCCTCCCCAGGGTGGTGAGGCGGGGCGAGCCGGTGGTATGAAACCGCACCGCCAGCTCAATCTCCGGGTCGTTCACCCCATAGTCCTCCCGAAGCCTCATCGCTCCCACGATGGCGTGCAGCAGCTTGGGGTTGCCCAGGGCGGCCTCCAGCTCCTCTTCCTTCCCCAACTTGCGGGCATAGTCGGCCAGTTTCTCCGGTGGCCAGTGCTTGCAGTTGTCGTGGAGCAGGGCGGCCAGCCTGGTCCGCTCCACCAGCTCGCTGGCGTGGGTCTCGGCCAGCCTTCCGGCCATCTCGGTCACCTCCAGCGTGTGGCGGAAGAGGGCCTCGGGGAGCTCCCCGGCCAGGCGCTGGACCAGCTCCTCAAACTTGTCCGTCTGGGGTAGACCCACCGAAAAAACTCTAACACAGCCCCCTGGGGGTCTAACGGCTGGGCAGGGTGGGGATCTCCTCGGTGGCCTCGGCAAAGGAGGACTGAGTTTCGGCAAACTCTTCCAGTCGGTCAAGCTCCCCGTAGCAGATGATCCGGTCACCCACCTGAATCCGATCTCCCCCGTGGGGTGCTCCCAAATAATCCCCATCAGCCCGATGAATACCCAGCACCAAGATCCCCTGCTCAAGGAGTCTCAACTCGCCCAGGCTCTTTCTCGCCAGGGGAGATCCTTCCCCCACCTTGAATGAGATGATGCCGAAGCCGCGCTCTATTTCCAGCAGCTTGTAGTAGTCGTGGATGTGAAGTGGGGTAAAGCGGGAGAGGAGGCCTACAAACAGCTTTTGCATCCAGTTGTAGAGCGACTTGCTCTGGGCAAGTATGTAGAGTACGACTAGCAGAACCACCAGCACACCTATTCGCACCAGGAGCTGAGTGGTGGAAATGGTGGAGCCAAAGGAAAGAATCAGTGCTGCCACCACCGAAGCCAATCCCATGTTGCCTAGCAGAATGAGAATCCTGATGATTTTTCTCCGCAGGGGATGGGACATGACCAGCTCCGCCTCGCGGGTGGTGAAGCCGGTGCCGGTGTAGGCGGAGAAGGCCTGAAAGCTGGCCACGTCGGGACTCAGCCCGGTGAGGATGAGGGCGGCGGTGCCCACCCTTACGATGATCATGGAGATGAGCACCACCACAAAGATTGATACCACTTCAATCATCTAGCGCCACAATGATTTTAAGCCCTACTCGTAGCGCAGTGCCTCAATGGGATCGGTAAAGGCCGCCCTCAGTGCCGGAGCGATACCAAACAGCACCCCTACCATCACCCCGAAGGCGAGCGCCCCAATCACCAGCCAGAAGGGGAAATAGGTCTCCCAGCCCACTCGCCGGGTTAGGTAGAAGGTGGCCCATACGCCCAGCCCCGCCCCGAGGAGGGAGCCCACCAGCGACTGGAGGACAGCGTCCAGCAAAAACTGAAATAGGATGTCCCTCCGCCGCGCCCCGCACGCTTTGCGGATGCCGATTTCTCTGATCCGCTCAAGGACCGAAATGAGCATCACATTGAGGATATTTATCCCCGCCACTATGAGGGCGATGGTCCCCACTGCCCCGACGATGATGGCAAAGATGCCGAAGGTCTTGTCCCGCAGGCGGGTGATGGTCTTGATGTCAAAGACGCTTACGTCAGGTGGGTCTTCCGGGCCCAACTGGTGGGCGGTGTGGAGGACCTTCCTCACCCTCTCCATCACCCCAGCCAAGTCTTCCCCGGGTTTGGTCCGTGCGAGGATGGTGTGCACGCCCCCAAGGCCGGTTAGCTCCATCGCCAGGGGGAGGGGAAGGTAGACCCGGTTGTCAATGTCCTCAAAGATGATCTCGCCAGTGGGCTCCAGCACCCCCACCACCCTGAGGCTCCTGCCCATTAGCACCACCTCCCTCCCCACCGCGCCGCCGGAGGGAAACAGCTTGCCCGCCACGGTGGCACCAAGCACCGCAACCTCGGCCCTCCCTTCTTCCTCCTCCCGGGAGAAGAAGCGGCCCTGGCTGGTCTCCACCCGCCGAAATTGCTGGTAGTCGTGGGGAGCTCCCACCAGGGCGGTAAAGATCTGCCTCTTTCCCGCCCTCACCCAGACCGGAGCAATCAGGATTCCACCCGCACTCTCCACCCCCTCAACCCCCCTTACCACCTCAATGTCTTTGGGACTTAGCATCCCCAGTGCGCTGGCCGGGTTTCCCCCCAGTGGTCCACCCTCAGTCTCAAAGTAGGGGGTGACAAAGAAGACTTCGGCCCCGATCTCGCGAAAGAGCTTGGCCGTCTGCTCACGGGCCGAGTAGGAGAAGCCTAGGAGAGCGATGATGTTTGCTACCCCAATGGCAATCCCCAGTACGGTAAGCCCGGTCTGCCAGGGGTGGGTAAGGAACCTCTGCAGGCTAAGCCGGATGAAACTGACCATCGGCCCGACCATCTTAGGACCGGGAGCTCGGCCGGTTTGAACACCCTGCCTCAGAGGGTAAAAGATGAGTCTCGGGGGCAGAGCAGCTCTCTGCCCCCTCACTCTTTTGTAATCCTTCATAATCTCCCCTTGGTCAAGCCATGAAACCGTGGGGTAAGGCGGCGTGAAAGACAGGCTCAAGGAGAAGTTTTCCCAACGCCAGGCGACTGTCGGAGTCGTGGGGCTGGGCTATGTGGGCCTTCCCCTGGCGGTGCGCTTTGCCGAGGTGGGCTTTCGGGTAATCGGCCAGGACATCAGCCCCCAGGTAGTGGAGAAGCTCAGCAGGAGGGAGAACTACATCCCCGACGTGGATGATCAGCTCCTAAGGAGGGTTGTTGACGAAGGTCGCCTAACTGCCACCACCGAGCCCTCCGCCCTTGCCGAGGCCGACTCTGTTTCCATCTGCGTTCCCACTCCCCTGAGCAAGAGCCGCGAGCCCGACATGACCTATATCATGCAGGCCCTGGAAGCCCTGCGTCCCCACCTCCACCCCGGCATGCTGCTGGTGCTTGAAAGCACCACCTACCCCGGCACCACCGAAGACCTCATCGTCCCCCTGGTGGAAGAGGCGGGCTTTAAGGTTGGTGAGGAGGTGTTTGTCGCCTTCAGCCCGGAACGCATTGATCCGGGAAATCCCACCTTCAAGGTGCACAACACGCCCAAGGTGATAGGAGGGGTTACTCCCGCCTGCACCGAGCTGGCTAAGACCCTCTACAGCCAGGCCATAGAACAGGTGGTACCGGTCTCCACCAGCCGGGCGGCCGAGCTGGTGAAGCTTCTGGAAAACACCTTCCGCAACATAAACATCGGCTGGGCAAACGAGTTTGCCCTCATCTGCCGACGGCTGGGCGTGGATGTGTGGGAAGTGATTGATGCCGCCTCCACCAAGCCCTTTGGCTTTATGGCCTTCTACCCCGGACCGGGACTGGGAGGCCACTGTATTCCGGTTGACCCCCACTACCTCTCCTGGAAGCTGAAGACCGTGGGCTACACCTCCCGCTTCATCTCGGTGGCCGATGAGATAAATACCGAGATGCCCCACCACGTGGTGCTGCTTGCCATGGAGACCCTAAACCGGGTGAAAAAGCCCCTTAAGGGCTCCCGCATCCTGCTGGTGGGGGCGGCCTACAAGCGAAACATTGGCGACACCCGCGAATCACCCTTCTTTCCCCTGGCCGACGGGCTTAAGCGGCGAGGGGCTGAGATCGCCTACCACGACCGGCTGGTTCCCCAGATAAGGCTCCTTGACGGCGAGGAGCTCACGAGCGTTGAGCTTGTTCCTGAGGTTCTCTCCCAGACCGACCTGGTGGTCATTGTCACTGACCACAGCTACATCAACTGGGAGGAGCTGGTCAGCCATGCTCCTCTGGTGCTGGACACTAGAAACGCCACCCGGGGCATCACCTCTTCCAACATCGTCCGCCTCTGAGGGTAAGATTGGCCCATGAGGCGGTGGCTACCCCTGTTGGTGCTGGTCACCTCCTTGGCTTTTCCCGCCTGGGCCTCCCCCCCGGCCAAGCTTTCCCCCCTCTGGATCGGAGTGCGCAGTCCCTCCTCCCTGGTCGCCTCTCCCCTCCACACCTCCCTCTCCTTGGAGGATGGTAAGGGAAACCGGACCACTCTGGGGCTGGGGTTTACCAGCCAGGGGCTGATGGTGTGGGGGACCCTAAGCAAGCGCAATCTAAGCTACGGTGCCCACTCGGGCTACCTGGGTGATGGTCTGCTTATCCTCTACCGCACCCATGACGGCTCCTTTGAGCAGGTGATCTCATTAAACTTTGAGACCACCAAGCGGGCCAGCCTGGAGCGCCTCTATATCAATGGCAGGCTGGTTCGCGAGGGGGCAAAGCTTCTGCCCGGCTCCTCGGCCGCCCTGCGTCGCCTTTCACCGGGGAGGCTTCGCTTTGCCGCCCTCATCCCCTATGCCGAACTGCCCGCCCTCTTCCCCCGCGGAGGATTCCCCCAGCTAAATCTAGCCATGAGCATTCGTACCGCCTCAGGTACCCAGAGGGTTTTCCTGCTGGCCAGCCCCGGGTTTGATCTGGGTGAGCCCCTGCGCGGGATTACCCTGGACACATCCCTGCTTAGCACCCACCGGGTGCTGCTAATGGATCGCTGGGTGCTGCCAGAGGGAGAGCGGGTGGAGGGATACATAGGAGGGGTAAGCGGCCCCTCCTCCATCTCCTTTGGTGGCGAGGTGGAGGCAGACCTGGATCAGGTGGAGGTGGGCCGCTTCAGCTTG
>JALSIF010000019.1 GCA_026981635.1 bacterium
CACGATGATTGACCAGGAGCTGAGAGATACCGCTGGTGCGCTGGGTTGGGACATTGAGAAGCTTCGCCGGATGGCCAAGCTCATCCGCCGCGATGTCCTCATCCAGGTGACCAACGCCCAGTCGGGCCACCCCGGCGGGCCCCTGTCGGCGGCCGACTACCTTACTGCCCTCTGGTTCCGCTACCTCAGGGTTGACCCCAAGAACCCCAAGTGGGAGGAGCGGGACCGCTTCGTGATGTCAAACGGCCACTGCTCCGCTCTGAACTACGCCCTCCTTGCCCGCCGCGGCTTCTTTGACCCCGCCTATCTGCTCACCTTCCGCACCACCAAGAGCCGCCTGCAGGGCCACCCCAACGCCCTGAAGCTTCCCGGCCTGGAGGTAAACACCGGCAGCCTGGGCCAGGGGCTCTCGGTGGCCCACGGCATCGCCCTGGGACTAAAGCTCCAGGCCTCGCCCGCGCGGGTCTTTTGCAACTGCGGCGACGGCGAGCTGCAGGAGGGCAACATCTGGGAGGCAGTGATGGCGGCAGGCCACTACAAGACCGACAACCTGGTGGTCACGGTGGACTGGAACGACGCCCAGATTGACGGCAAGATGCACCAGGTGATGAACGTAAACCCCATTGACGACAAGTTTGAGGCCTTCGGCTGGTACATGATCGTGGCCGACGGCCACGACTTCAACGACATCCTGCGGGCCTACGACGAGGCCATTGACCACCGGGGCGATCCGGTCTGCATCCTGTTTAAGACCACCATGATGTACCCCCTGCCCTCCTTCATGGACTGGGAGGGAAAGCGCAACAACTGGAAGTGGCACGGAAAGCCCCTCTCCTACGAGCAGTGCGACCAGGCCCTGAAGGAGCTCTACGCCGACGGGGAGCCCGACTACGAGGGCAAGATCTTTACCTCCTTTGAGGAAGCGCGCCGTTCCTACGGGGTGAAGAACTACCTGGAGGCGTGGCTCAGCTTCGGCGACCCCCTGGAGGGGGAGGCCAAGGAGTTTATTGAGAAGTACTACACCGTCAGGGAAGAGACCGACGAGAAGACCCGCTACAAGCTGGAGTATGTCTAGCTTTGGCGTCCAGGGGTGAGGCTGATGGCGGTAGAGACCACCAAGAAGGACCAGGAAGTAGTGGAGATTGACCACCGGCGGGCAAAGCTGCCCCCCTCGTGGATAGAGTGGCTAAAAAAGCCCTTCGGGGAAAAGATGCCCCGCAAGGCCAAGCCCCGCCAGGCCTTCGGCCTGGTCCTGCCCATGATCGGCAAGTGGGAGCCGCGGGTGGTGGTGTTTGACGCCGATCTTGCCGAGTCCACCTACACCAAGTACTTCCGCGACTACCAGGAGGACGGCAAGTACCTCTTTCGCCACCGCTTCTTTGAGATGGGCATCGCCGAGCAGTCCATGATGGCCACCGCCGGCGGCATGTCCACCACCGGGCTCATCCCCTTCATCACCAGCTACGCCCAGTTCCTCACCAGCCGCGCCCTGGACCAGGCGCGAAACACGGTGGACTACACCAACCTGAACGTGAAGATCGTCGCCTCCCACGCCGCCCTCTCGGTGGGCGAGGACGGCCCCAGCCACCAGTCCATGGAGGACCTGTCCAACATGTGCGCAGTGGTAAACACCACCGTGCTGGTTCCCGCCGACTACTGGGAGGCAGCCCGCATCACCGCCTGGGCGGTCCGCCACCAGGGACCGGTCTACTTCCGCATGCCCCGCTGCGACCTGGAGATCGTCACCAAGCCCGACGACACCTTCGTCTACGGCGAGCCCACCCTGATGCGGGAGGGGGACGACGTGGCCATCGTGGCCACCGGCTCCATGGTGGCCATAGCCCTGCACGGGGCAGAGATTCTGGCCCAGCAGGGGATCGAGGCCAGGGTATATAACTTCCACACCATAAAGCCCATCAACGAGGAGGCGCTGGTCAGGGCGGCCCAGGAGTGCGGCGCCATCGTCACGGTGGAGGAGCACAACATCTGGGGCGGGCTGGGCTCCATCGTCGCCCGGGTGCTGATGCTAAGGGACGTCCACGTGCCCATGCGCATCGTGGCCATCAACAACCAGTACCTCACCAGCGGCCCCTTTGAGCACCTGTGGGAGATCGCCGGGCTCACCCCGGAGAATGTGGCAAAAAAGGCCCGCGAGGCGGTGGAGCGCAAGGTGAAGGCGACCACCGCCTAGGAAAGCCGCTCTCCCTCGCTAGGTATTAATCTCACAGGGTGTTGGAAAGGCTAAGCCGCCTGCGCAGGAAGCTTTCCCGCGTCCCCAAGCGACCCGGGGTCTACAAGCTGCTTGACGGGCGGGGTAAGACCCTGTATGTGGGCAAGGCCCGGGACCTCAGGGCGCGCCTGCGCTCCTACCTAGCAGGCCCCGACCAGCTTCCCCTTCGCATCCGCATGCTCATGGAGCGGGTGGAGGACTTTGAGGTGCTGGTCACTCAGAGCGAGCGGGAGGCCCTCATCCTGGAGGCCGACCTGGTGCGCCAGTTTAAGCCCCACTTCAACGTCCGCCTAAAGGACGACAAGAGCTTCCCCTACCTGAAGATAACCCTAAGCGAGCCCTTCCCCCGCATGGAGCTCACCCGCCGGGTGGAGGAGGACGGCGACCTCTACTTCGGCCCCTTCGTAAGCGCGGGCAAGCTTCGCCACACCATGGAGTTCATCGGACGGGTATTCCAGCTCCGCACCTGCCGACTGGTGATAGATGAGCACCACACCTATGAGCGCCCCTGCCTGGACTTCCACCTGGGGCGCTGCCCCGCCCCCTGCATCGGGGCCATCTCGGAGGCCGACTACCGCCGGCTGGTGGAGGAGGCGGTGAGCTTCCTTAGGGGGGAGCGGGTGGATGTGATCCGGCGCATTGAGGGGGAGATGCAGGCGGCGGCAAGGCGGAGGGAGTTTGAGCGGGCGGCAAGGCTGAGGGACCTGCTCTTTGCCCTCCGCCAGACCATCGCCGACGCCCGGCAGGGCAAGGGCCAGTTTGTCTCCTTGGACGCGATGGGCCTGGCCTACCGGGAGGGGGAGGCGCTGGTGATGATCCAGCCGGTGAGGGGCGGCCGCTACCTGGGGGAGCGGGCGGTGCGCCTCTCTGCCTCCCTGGACGAGTCGCCGGCCGAGATTCTAGCCGCCTTTATCAAGCTCTACTACTCAAACCCGCTAAACCTCCCCCGGGAGATCGCCCTGCCCGAGGAGCCGGAGGACCGGGAGCTTCTTGCCCAGTGGCTGTCTGAGCTTGCTGGCCGCAAGGTGAGGCTCACCGTGCCCCGGCGGGGCCAGAAGCGCAGGCTGGTTGAGCAGGCGGCGGCCAACGCCCGCCAGCGCTTCCTCACCCTCTATGCCCCCGCCCAGTCGCCAGCGGGGGTTTTCACTCCCGCCCAGATCCGGTTGGCCAAGCTCCTGGAGCTTCCCGCCCCGCCGGCCCGCATTGAGGGCTACGATGTTGCCGTGCTCCACGGGAAGGAGCCGGTGGGGGCGATGGTGGTCTTTGAGGGGGGCGAGCCCAGCCCCCGCGAGTACCGCACCTTCAACCTGAAGGGGTCCGCCCGCGACGACTTCGGCCTGATGGCAGAGCTTATGGAGCGACGCCTAAGAAGGCTCATTAGCGACCCCCAGTGGGAGCGGGAAATTGACCTTATGGTGATTGACGGCGGGCCGGGACAGCTTTCAGCCGTGCTGGAGGTGTTTGAGCGCCTGACCCAGGAGGCCTCCCACCTTCGGCCCATCCTGGAGGGGATCGCAGTGGTCGCCCTGGCCAAGAAGGCGGAGACGGTCTACCTTCCCCCTAGGGAGGGGGAGCTCTTTCGCCAGCTCAACCTTTCCCGCCGGGACCCCGCCCTCGCCCTGCTCCAGCGGGTCAGGGACGAGGCCCATCGGGTCTCCAACCTGCGCCACCGCCGGCGGCGGGAGCGGGAGGTAAGGGCCGGCCTGCTGGAGTCGGTGCCCGGCCTGGGGGCGGTCAAGGCGCGCCGGCTCATCACCCACTTCGGCTCCCCCCTGGCGGTGGCCCGGGCAGGGGAGGAGGAGCTCATGGAGGTGCCAGGGATTGGGCCAGAACTTGCCGCCCGCATCCGCCAGCACCTGGCAAAGGCATCCCGGGAAGAGATGAAGCGGTCGGTCCGCCGGGCAAGGCTGGTCTTTGAAGAGGGGGAGGACTAGATGCCGATCAGCTTGTCGCGGGGAAGATCCTCCTCCGCCTGCTCAGCCTCCTCCTCTGGGGCAGGCTCCTCTCCCACCCCCACCGGCTCAATCACCTCGGGGGCGGGGAGTTTTTCGCCCTTAGCCATCTCCTCGGCCACCCGTTTCATGTACTGCTGACGGGCAACCGGGTCAAGGGCGGCAAGGGGGTTCTGGGCATAGTGGACGATGCGCCCGCAGTTTAGGCACATCCAGCTCTCCACCTCGGTGGCAAGCTCATAGTGGCTGGAGAGGAGGGACTTGTAGCTGGTGACGAAGTGGAGCTCGCGGGTGACCCCGAAGGTGGTCTTGGAGCTGAGCTCTCCCAGGATCATCTCCCCCCCGCAGTCGGGGCATGTGCGGCGGTGGGGGGGCCTGCCGTTCACCTGGGCCGCATCCCTCGCCTTTTCCCCACTGGGCTTCTTTTTGGCCACCTTACCTGCCCTCGCCTATCCTCTGCCTAGGTAGACTATGGTCCCAATCATAACAGCCACCACCAGCACCACCAAGAGCTGAACCCTCACGGGGGTTAGCCGGCTCCACACCTCCACCCGCATTACCGGCGGCGCTCCCCCCAGGTAGCTGAAGTCACCCCCCTTCTGCATCACCCTAAGGTAGTAGTAGCCCGGCTGGCTGGTGAGGAAGGTGATGTGCCGCCGCAGCTCTCCCTGGCGGCCGGCCAGGCTCTGGGGTCCAGCAAACTCCTCAATCCTTTGCACCTCATCTAAATTAGAGTCCAGTAGGCGGTAAGTTGTTTCCCAAATCTCCCCCGTTTTGGGGTGGCGCCAAATGATCACCACCGTGTAGGGGACCTCCGCCTCCAGGTAGAAGGGCCCCAGGTCTATCCCCTGGCTCACATAGCCCGCCCCGATGCTCTGGCGGAACTCAAGCTGGGGAAAGTAGAAGTTTACCGCCAGAAGGTAAGCGAGAAGCAGGGCCCCGAGGAGGAGGGAGAGCAGTCGGGCGCTGCGGGAAACCCTCCCCCCCCAGGGGCGAGACCGGAGGAGCCTCCTCCTACTCCGGGGCGAAGCTGGCACGGAGGGCGATTATAAAGCCTCAGCTTGACTCGGCGCCGCCCTGCATCTCAAGCTTGATGCGAAGCATCTCCTCCGCCCGCCTGAGGTCGTCTTCGGTGTCCACTCCAAAGGGGCGATAGCTGGTGGTAAAGACCCGGATTCTTATCCCATGGTAGAGGGCGCGAAGCTGCTCCAGACCCTCGGCCAATTCCAGCTGGCAGGGCTCAAGGCGGGTAAACTCCGCCAGCACCTCGGGCCGGAAGGCGTAGATGCCCACGTGGCCCAGGTAGCTTGCCTGGCGCACATTCCTCGGATAGGGGATGGGAAAGCGGCTGAAGTAGAGGGCAAAGCCCTCCCCGTCCACCACCACTTTGACCAGGTTGGGGTCCCGAAGCTCCTCCTCCTCCCTATGGAGGGGAAAGGCCAGGGTTGAGATGGGGGGGGTCTTCTCCTGGGCAAAGATCTCCTCCAGGAAGCGGTCAATCACCCGGTAGTCCAGTAGGGGCTCGTCCCCCTGCAGGTTGAGGACGAGGGCAAAGCCTTCTCCCCGTCGCTCTGCCACCTCGGCCACCCGGTCGGTGCCGCTCTGGTGCTCCGCCGAGGTCATCTCCACCTCCACCCCCAGGGGAGCTAGAACCTCCCGCACCCGCTCGTCGTCGGTTGCCACCACCACCTGGTCAACCAGCTTGGCCGCCTCGGCCTGCTGCCAGACCCACCAGACCATGGGCCTGCCCAGAAGGGGAGCGATGGCCTTGCCGGGAAAGCGGGTAGAACCGTAGCGGGCGGGGATTACACAGAGCACCCCTCCCCTGCCCTGCTCAGGGCCCATAGCTGGCCAGTTCGGTCTGGGGCCGGGAGAGGATCCCCTTCTGCGTAAGAAGGCTCTGGTCGGCCCCGGGTAAAGTGCGGTAGAGCTCACTCATGGTGACCAGACGGTAGCCGCGGCGCCTGAGCTCCTCAATGATGCGGGGTAGTGCCTTGACCGTCTCCTCGCTACCGTCATGGAAGAGGATGATGGCCCCCGGTTCAACGCTATCCACCACGCTCTGGTAGATCTCGTCCGCCGTCCGGTCGGAGAGGTCGTTGGAGTTGTAGCTCCACCAAGCGATGACCAGGCCATATTCGGCGG
>JALSIF010000020.1 GCA_026981635.1 bacterium
CTTCCCTGGCCACCCGATCCACCTTCCCGGTGGAGGTAAGCCTTACCTCCCTGCTCATCTCCATGCTGGAATCGGGCCGAAGCCTGCTTGCTGTGCTTGCCTACCACCCCCACCTCTACCGGGTGGCCCGCTGGTTTGCCCAGCTCGTCGGCGAATCCCTCAACCGCCAGGGCAGGGGGATCATCCCCCTGGTAGAGGCGGCCCCCGCCAGCCACCACACCCTCCTCCAGGCCCTGGCCGATGGCCCCACCGATCACCTAGCCCTGCTCATCCTCCTGGACCGGGAGGGGGAGCGGGAGGGCGAGGCCGACCGCCTGCGCCGCCAGAGCGCCCGGGCCCTCTCCTCCTTCCTCTCCCACCTGCCCCAGGCCCTGCTTTCCGCCGAGGTGGAAGGATTCGCTGAGCGCCTCACCCTGATGGTTGCCCTGGCCCGGGCCGTCCTCCTGGTGGCGGCTGAAGCCGGCTTTGACCCCTTCGCCCAGCCTGCGGTGGACCGCTTCAAGGCTGAGTTTATGGGCCCGGGTGGGGCAGGGTAGGGGAGCCTGCTAGTCCGTCTTCTGCTTCCGCTTGCGCTCGCCCTTGATCAGGCCGCCCTCCGAGGGAGGTGCCTTCTTCTTCGCCTTCTCCTTGACCGGCGGCGGCCCCAGGTTGAAGAAGACCCGACTTGCCAGAACCTCCAGCTCGTCGGGGCTGGCCTTGAGCTCCCCGTTGTGGTAGAGGAGCATCCCCCCGAAGTAGAGGGACCACTCATAGGCATTGATCTCCAGGATGAGGCCCGAGGGGGTCTCAAAGTGACCCGGTTGGTCGGGATCCAGCTCCATCTCCGGCTCCCAGATGCTGGCTGAGGTGATGAGCTCCGCCTTGCGCATCTGTTCAACGATCTGCCTGGCCCGCTTCACCTCCGGTCCAACGATGAGAAAGCTCACCGGCTCACCCGGATCGCCCACCAGGATGGGCACCACCTTCCCCTGCCCCAGACCGAGCTGGTCCAGGCTCTCCTGCCAGGTCTCAAACCGGGCGCGGTGGTCTATCTCCATTAGCAGCTGGTCGCGCTCCACCTTGTCCTGGGGCAGGCTGGCCGGTGGGTTGGGAGTCCTCAGCTCTACCGGAACCTTCTTCAGGGTGGCATATACCACCGTGCCCAGCTTCCTCAGCTCGTCGCGGTCAAACAGGTCCAGGGGAAAGCCCCCCCTTGCCTTGGCCACCAGCGGGGCCAGCTCCAGGCGGACGGCCAGGGTCTCGGTCCCCGTCTCCAGGCGGACCTTGGTCCGGTTGACGCTCCAGTAGATCAGTCCCAGGGCGGCCAGGGTGAGCAGGATGGCTGAGATGCGCAGGAAGCGGTCATAGGCGCTGGGAAGTTCCTGGGCCACGTGGGCCGATTATATGCCTCCCTAGCGAGGCCGGGCTCGGAAGTTGGCTGGGCGGGTAAAATCGGACGGCCCTGGCTAGAATTTAGCCCTTGCGAGGTGGAACGATGCGAAGCGCCCGCTCACTTTTTGCAGCCGCACT
Source organism: bacterium (assembly GCA_026981635.1). Taxonomy (GTDB): domain Bacteria; phylum 4484-113; class 4484-113; order JALSIF01; family JALSIF01; genus JALSIF01. Next base: position 1,510 of record JALSIF010000020.1, read on the forward strand.
GGCGGCCCTGGTGCTGGCCTTCCTCTATTCCTGCACCAGTCCCAGCAGCACCGAGCAGAACACCTACTCCTCCACTCCTGTCCAAACCTCCCCCTCCCAGGGAGAGGGCACCCTCTATCAGCACCCCACCGGCCTCGTCCAGCAGGGCATTGAACTGATGGCCTTTGACGCCCAGGGGCAGGCCAGTCTGGAGCTCACCTCCCACTACCGCATGGAGGTGAGGCAGCTGCCCGAGGGGGGGCGCGAGGTGTGGGTCTACCTCAGCGACCCGGAGGGCTGGCAGTATGCCTACTTCACCCTGGGCTACGACCCCACCCACGAGCACCCCGTAGCGGTCATCTACGGCAGCGCTCTGCCCGGAGAGGGCGGTGAGGTTCTGCGCCTGGCCCCCCTGGCCATCCCTGGGGTTGCCGCGGTGGCCCAGATCTACCTGGACTACCCCCGCGCCCGGGGAGCGGCGGGGGGTGAACACCTCCTTGCCCGGGTGCGCTTTGCCCCCGAACCCCATCCCCTCCTCGCCGCCAAGGGCCTAAGCCAGCTCGGCGCCCAGGTTGACCCCATCCCCCAGGAGCTGGCGGTGGACGAGAACCTAAACCTGACCTTCAAGGCATTGCTCAGGGGAGACGCCAACGCCGACCTGAACGTTGACTTTGCCGATGTAACCCTGTTTGTGACCGACTTCGGCAAGGCGGTGGGCCCGGGTGGTGCCCAGCAGGACTCCGACTTCAACGGCGACGGCCAGGTGGGCTTTGCCGACGTAAACATCCTGGTCTCCGCCTTCGGCACCTCGGTGGAGAGCTTTGAGCTCTTTACCGCCGCCACCGCCGACGAGCTGAGCGAAACCAACATTGACAATGCTGAGCTTCTCATCACCATCCCCTCCTCCAACCGCACCGAAGACCCCGCCAGCGGCTATCCCATCGTAAGCTTTGACCTCAACCAGGTCTTCAACCAGCTCAACCAGTTCATCGCCCTCCGACCGGTGGGGCTGGTCAACAACCAGATTCGCCGCGGCACCCCCAGCCAGCCCCTTGAGCTTCAGCTGGCCCCCAACATCACCGACCTAACCATCAGCTTCGTAGATCGGGGAGTGGTGGGGACCGACCCGAATACTCCCGAGCCCGAAAACATGGGGCGCATGCTGATAAACGAGTTCAACCTGGACGGCGACCCTGCAAACGACCCCAACTGGAGCGTGGGCGAGCTTCTGGTCCAGGCTTTCGGCACGGTGGACGGCACCCCCAATGTAAATGTGACCCGGCAGGTTGGCTGGCTGGTGGATGGCGACTTCGTCGCCACCCCGTGGGTCATTGACCCCGACACGGGTGAGCCCATCAACCCCGACACCGGCCAGCCCATTGACTTTGCCAACGGGGAGCTACCCGTCTACGACTTCGTGGACACCCAGGGGCTAACTGACGATCCCAGTGACGACGCCCTGCGCATCAAGGGGCGCAATGCGGGGCGCGCCACGGTGAGGGCCTTCGTGCCCGTATCCCGCGAGTTTGCCCAGGCCCCCGGTGGCGCCGACCACCTGATCGTGAGTGTAAGCGCCATCATCGCCCTGCAGATCTTCCCCACCGACGCCAATGGCGACCCGGTGAACCAGAATCAGGTGCTGGTTCCCCTGGGCGGCTCGGTCCGATTCATGGCCCTGGGAGTGGCCTACGAGAACTACGACCCGGCCACCAACTCGGTCACCCTGGAGCCGGATACCCCCCTCCTGCAAGGAATTGATATCTCCACCGAGGTCAACTGGATCGTGGGCTCCCCCAATCCGGCCGACTTTGCCCAGAAGGTCTTCATCGGTGACGACGGCCTGTTTGACACCTCCGACCTGGACCCCTCCGATGTGGGCAGCTCCTTTGTCCTCACCGCCGACTACCCGCGCTTTGGCGAGCTCATCACCGACCCCGACACCGGCGAGCAGACCGTACGCCAGCCCACCATCCTGGGCGGCCTTAGCCCCGCCAGCCTCAACCAGATTCAGGTGGAGATCGCCCCCGCCCCGTGAGACCGGGGTGGTCGTCCCATTCCCCGTTCCCGTGGGCGGGCTAGACTGAGACCGGCGTGGAGCTTCCCCTGAGAGCCATGCTCCCCGGCCTCGTTGGTCTGCCGGTAGCCTACGAGCTTGCCATCCTCTTCCTGCTGGGCCTCTTTCTGGGCAGCTTTTTCTCGGTGGTGACTACCCGCCTGCCGGAGGGGGGCTCCATCGTCTACCCAGGCAGCCGGTGCCCCGCCTGTGGTGCTCCCATCCGCTGGTACGACAACATCCCCTTGCTTAGCTTTGTCCTCCTGGGAGGCAGGTGCCGCTCCTGCCGCCGTCCCATTCCCCTCTTCTACCCTCTAATAGAGCTGACCACCGCCCTCACCCTGGGCCTCACCTGGTACTTTGCCTGGCGGATGGGCTGGGGTCTGATCCAGGCGCTGGTCGTGGTGCTCATCGCCGCCCTCCTCCTGCTCATAGCGGTGATTGACCAGCGGACCATGCTCATCCCCGACCATCTGAGCTTTCCCCTGGTCTTGGTGGCCCTGCTCTTTGGGCTCTCCCCCCTAAACCCCCTCTTCCCCCCCACCGTCCACTGGCAGAACCTCCTCTGGGGGTTGGGGGCGGGGGCGGTGATCTTTGTCATTTCCGCCCTCGGTGCCATGGGCCAGGGGGATGCCCTGCTCGCCCTGGCGATGGGTTTCCTGCTCGGCCCCCACATCTTGGTGGCCATGTTTCTCGCCCTCATGGGGGGTGGCCTGGTTGCGCTTGGCCTCTTTCTCTATCTGCGCATGAGCCGCCGCCCCACCCGGGGAGCCAAGATGGCCTTCGGCCCCTGGCTGTGCCTGGCCACCTGGGTGGCCCTCTTCTTTGCTCCCCCGCTGGAGGAGTGGTATCTCACCTCCTTCCTGGGTTAGCCGATAGCCGTATAATTAGCCCACTTTGTGAGATTCCCTTGGGCTGGGGAGAAACACCGTGAAGGAACAAGGCAAACCCGAAGCTCCCAAACGACTAAGACCCAGGCTGGGGCTGGCGGCCCCCCGGCGTGAGCCTTCCCGCTCCCTGCTCCACATCCTGCCCCGGGTGGAGGGGGCCAGGGTGCTGGTGGCCGGGCTGGACCCTGCCTTTGCCAGCCGCCTGGGCGGGCTGCTGGAGCGGGCCGGCTACCGGCCCAAGATGGCCACCCGCATCTCCGAGGCGGTAGAACTGCTCTCCCGCCACCGCTTCCACGCCATCGTGGTCTCCCTTTCCGACGCCTACGGCCACCTGGTCACCGAGGTGATCCGCTGCCTGGACATCTCCCGCCACCCCCTGCCGGTGATTGTCCTCTTTCGCCGCCGCCACCCCTACGAAGGTGCCCTCTGCTACGCCCTGGGGGCGAGCATGGTGATGGTGGAGCCGGTGGAGCCCATTGAGGTGGTGGCCGCCCTGGGCGCCCTCTTGCGTCTGGCTCCCCCCTGGCCGCTGGAGACGGGAGAGGGGGGCGACACAAAGGAGGGGGAGCTTCGCCTGGTGGTGAAACCAGAGACCCGCGAGGTGGTAATAGAGGGCCGCCGGGTCAGGCTTACCCAGCGCGAGTTTCAGCTCTTTGAATACCTGCTCAGGGCCTCACCCCGGGCGGTCCCACGGGAGGAGCTCCTGGCCGAGGGGTGGAGTGATGAGGAGCTGGGGGATGACTCGCGCACGGTGGAGACCCATGTCGCCCGCCTGCGGGCAAAGATTGAGCCCGATCCCAAAAATCCCCGCTACCTGGTCACCCTCTACCGCCAGGGCTACCGCCTGAAGATATGATCCCCGGGAGAGGAGGTTTTAGGTACAGTTTGCCGCCGGCGGGGTAGAGATACCCACGGGGGGTTTGTCCTTAGCGGAGGAGGAGCCCACCGAATCCATCCAAGGAGGAAACCAGAATGCGCGTCATCTACACCAAGCTCTCCGGCAAGAGCGTTCCCCAGGTTAGGGAGGAGGTGCTCTCCTACCTGGAAGACAAGCCCTTCCGGGTGCTCGCCCACCACGACTTTGCCGCCACCTTGGCCGAGAAGGGGTTTGAGCTCTACCCCTACGAGGCGCTGGAGATCTGCTCCGCCCCGCTGGCCTACCAGGTGCTCACCGCAAGCCCCCGCTTCGGCCAGTTCATGCCCTGCCAGATCAACCTCTACCAGCCCCAGGAAGGGGAAGTGATCGTGGAGGCCCTCTGGCCCGAGGATGTTGCCGGTGCGACCGGCATGTCGGTCCCCCGGCAGCCCCTGGAGACGGTCCAGGACCTGCTGGTGGAGCTCATGAAGCACCTTTCCGGAAGGGAGCCCCAGCTTGAGCCCATCAGCCAGCCGGAGCAGGCGGCGGTGGAAGGGCCCTAGCCACTACCGCTGCCCAGCCTTTCGGGGGCAGGGGGGAGTCTGACAGGCCGGGTTGAACAGGTAACACAATCTGGCCGTCTTAGGGGTAAAAGGTCTAAGAGACCTTCCTCACCACATCCCTTCCTCCTTCCCCCCGAGGACCGCTGAAAAGGCGGTCCTCTTTTTTTGCCCGCCCCATTACGAATTGGAGGAGACCCTTGGGGGCTATAATTCGCCCGCCCATGCCGGTAGTTAAAAAGCCCGATCCTAACTCCCCCGAGCAGCAGCGCCTGCTCAGGCTTCGCCACAGCGCAAGCCACCTTCTTGCCGAGGCGGTCCTTGACCTCTTCCCCGGCACCCAACTGGCCATCGGCCCGGCCATCGCCGAGGGCTTCTACTACGACTTTGACGTGCGCAGAAACGGCGAGCAGGTCACCCTCACCGAGGAGGACCTGGGCCGCATTGAAA
>JALSIF010000021.1 GCA_026981635.1 bacterium
ATTGTGGGGGATGACCTTTTGGTCACCAACCCGCGCCGCATCGGCAAGGCGATTGAGCTTTCGGCGGTAAACGCAGTGCTCATCAAGCCCAACCAGATCGGCACGCTGAGCGAGACGGTGGGGGCGATGGAGCTTGCGATGGAAAGGGGGCTTCGGGCGGTGGTCAGCCACCGCAGCGGGGAGACCGAGGATGTCACCATTGCCCATCTGGCGGTGGGCTCGGGGTGCGGGCTGATCAAGACCGGTGCGCCGGCCCGGGGGGAGCGGGTGGCCAAGTACAACGAGCTTCTGCGCATCGCCGGCGAGGCGGGAGAGGAGCTCTCCTTCCCCGGCCGCAGCGCCCTCTCCCCGGGCAGGTAGGTGGGAGGTGGTGGCTTGACCGAGCCGGAGCGGGTTAGGCGGATCTACGACCGCTTCGCTCCCCACTACGAGCGGCGGGGCAGGTGGTTCAAGGAGCGCTACATCGTTCCCTTGCGGGAGCTGGTCATTCCCCGCGCCCGGGGCCGGGTGCTGGAGCTGGGCATCGGTAACGGGGAGACGGTCCCCCTCTACCGTCCAGGCCAAGTGGATGAGCTGGTGGGGGTGGATGTGAGCGGGAAGATGCTTGCCTTTGCCCGGGAGAAGCTGAGTTCCCGGGGCATCCCCTTCTCCCTGCTTCAGCTTCCCCTGGAGGCGGTGGACTTTCCCCGGGGAAGCTTTGACACCGTGGTCTCAAGCCTGGTCATGTGCGGGGTGGACGACCAGGGGGAGGTCTTTTCCCGGGTGAGGCGGTGGCTCAGGCCAGGGGGGGAGTTTCTGCTCATTGAGCATGTGAGGGGGCGGGGGGCGGTGAGCGGAGCCCTGTGTGACCTCCTAAACCCCATCCAGCTTCGGGTGGCAGGCTGTGAGCTTAACCGCAACACCTTTGCGGTCCTCGCCCGGGCGGGCTTTGAGGTGGAGGTTTTGGGGGAGAGCTTCTTTTCCATCTTTCGGGCGGCGGTTGCCCGCCCCCCTTCCTGAGGGGGTAGATATATAAGCTCTTGGCAGTGGATCTTTCTGAGATCGCAGAGCTTTTGGTTGAGCTTATGGGGCCGGCGGTGCGCCGTGCGGCCGGACTTGCCCCCGGCGAGCGGCTGGCGGTAAGGGGGGCCCACGGGGCGGCGGGCCTCATCTTTCTGCTTGAGCTTGTGGACGAGACCGGGCTTCCCCTGCTCATCCTTACCCAGAACCAGCGCCAGGCCGACAACCTGGCCGGCTGGATGCGGGGGGCGATGGCCCTTACCGGGCGGGAGGCCGAGGTGGGGCTGATTACCGAGCCGCCGGTGGACCACCTGTTTGACTTTGTGCCCCTGCCCCCGGAGGCGGCGGAGGAGAACCGGCGGGCCCTCACTGCCCTGGCGGAAGGGGAGCCGGCGCTGGTCTTTGCCCCCGCCACCGCCCTGGTGCGCCTCTTCCCCGCTCCCGGCAGGGAGGCGGAGGGGGAGTGGGAGGTCAGGGTGGGGATGGAGGAGTGGGTGCTCCCCGGCGGCGAGGAGCGGGGAGGGCCGGAGGGGCTGGTGGGGCTGCTTGCCGCCCTGGGCTACGGGAGGAGCGAGCTGGTGGTGGAGCCGGGCCAGTTTGCCCGCCGGGGAGGATTGGTGGACCTGTGGTCGCCGGGGGCAGAGCTCCCCCTCCGGGTGGAGTTCCTGGACCTTATGGTGGAGCGCATCCTCACCTTTGACCCCGCCACCCAGCGGCGCCGGGAGGAGCTTGAGCGGGCCACTCTGGTGCCGGTTGCGGCGATGGGTGGGGTTGACCGGCAGGCCCTCACCGAGCAGGTGAGGGAGAGGCTTGAGGGCTTCCTCGCCCAGGGGACCTGCCCCTCGCCCAGCGCGCGGGAGGAGCTTTTGGGGCTGGTGGAGGAGGACCTGGCCCTGATCGGGGCGGGGAGCGACAGCCCCCGGCTTTCCCTCTACGCCGAGCTGGTGGCAACCAGCCGCCTCACCCTGGGCGAGCTTGCCGCCCGGCGGGGGATGGTGGTGGTGATGGAGCCGGAGCTTTCGGCGGGGGAGTTTTCGGGCCGGATGCGCTTTATCTTTGACCGCTTCGCCGAGTGGCGACGGGCGGGGCTCACCTTCCTCGCCCTGGAGGACTTCTACCTCACCCGCTTTGAGCTCTCCGAGGCACTGAGTCAGGAGGGGCTCAGGGTGGTGGAGGTGGCCGCCTTCCCCTCGCCGCGGGAGGAGGAGGGGCAGGATCTGGTCCTCCTTCCCCTGGAGGTGGTGCCCCCCCACCGCTACACCATCGCAAGCTTTACCCGCACCCTGTGCCAGGGCCAGGGGGCGAAGCGGGCGGTGATCCTCACCCAGTATGCCCAGCGGGTGGAGGAGCTTTTGGAGGAGGCGGAGCTTTCTGAGGTGCCGGTGGTGCGCGGGGTGGTGCCGGCGGGGTTTGACTGGCCCGGCCGCCTGCTCGTCATAAGCGACCAGGAGCTGTTTGGAGAGGTGGAGGAGGTCTCCCCGCGGGGGCCCCGGAGGAGCTTTGCCGCCGCCCGGCCGCTGGAGGACCTAACCGAGATCCGGCCCGGCGACCTGGTGGTGCACGTTGACCACGGCATCGGTCGCTTTGCCGGCCTCACCGAGCGGGAGCTTAGTGGGGCGCGGCGGACGCTGATGGAGATTGAGTATGCCGGCGGGGACCGGCTCTATGTCAGCGTGGAGCACCTTGACCGGGTGAGGCGCTACCTGGGAGACAGGGCGAGGCCCGGCCTTGACCGGCTGGGGGGCAAGGCCTGGGAGAGGCGCCGCCGCCGGGCGCGGCGGGAGGCGCGGGAGGTGGCCCTGAGGCTCTACCGGCTGTTTGCCCGCCGCCAGCAGGAGCGCTCCGAGGCGCTGGTGAGCGTGCCCGAGTGGGAGGAGGAGTTTGCCGAGGGCTTCCCCTATGAGCTCACCCCCGACCAGCGGCGGGCCTGGCGGGAGATTGAGGCCGACCTTCTCAGTGAGCGGCCCATGGACCGGCTGCTGGTGGGGGATGTGGGCTTCGGCAAGACCGAGCTTGCCATGCGGGCGGCCTTCAAGGTGTGCGCCAACGGCCGGCAGGTGATGATGATTGCACCCACCACCGTCCTTTGCGAGCAGCACCTGCACACCTTCCGCCGCCGCTTCCGCCCCTTCCCCTTTAGGGTGGAGATGCTCTCAAGGCTTACCCCGCCGGAGGATGCCCGCCGCATCCTCCGGGAGCTTGCCGAGGGCAAGGTGGACATCCTCATCGGCACCCACCGGGCCCTGCAGGGGGGAGTGAAGTTTCGCGACCTTGCCCTGATCATCATTGACGAGGAGCAGAGGTTTGGGGTGGAGCAGAAGGAGGGGCTGAGGGAGCGCTACCCGGGGGTGAATGTGCTTTCCCTTTCCGCCACCCCCATCCCCCGCACCCTCCACCTCTCCCTGTCAGGCATAAGGGACATTTCGGTGATTGAGACCCCGCCCCGGGAGCGAAAGCCGGTCATCACCTATGTTGGGGAGTACAAGGCGGAGCTGGTCCGGGACGCCATCCTTAAGGAGCTTGCCCGTGGCGGGCAGGTCTACTACCTGCACAACCGGATTGAGGACATTGAGCAGGTAAGGGGGAGGCTTTCCGAGCTGGTGCCGGAGGCGCGCATCGCGGTGGCCCATGGGAGGCTTTCGCCGGAGCGGCTGGAGCAGGTGATGGAGGCCTTCACCGCGGGGGCCTTTGACCTGCTTCTGGCCACCACCATCATTGAGAACGGGCTGGACCTAAGGCGGGTAAACACGCTCATCGTGGATCGGGCAGAAAGGCTGGGGCTTGCCCAGATGCACCAGCTTCGCGGCCGGGTGGGGAGGGCCGAGGTGCAGGCCTACGCCTGGTTCTTCCACTCCCCCGAGGCCACCCTGACCCAGCAGGCCCGCCAGCGGCTGGAGGCCATCTACCACTACGCCTATCTTGGGGCGGGGCTGGAGATCGCTCTGTCTGACCTTCGCATCCGCGGGGCGGGGACGGTGTTTGGCACCCGCCAGCACGGGGCGGTGGAGGAGGTGGGGCTGGACTACTACCTGGACCTGGTGGCAGGTTCCATCAATGCCCTAAGGAGCCTGGGCGTGCCGGCTGAGGGGATGGACGATGAGGCCCTGGAGCGGGAGCTTGAGCGGCTGGAGGAGCGCATTGAACCGCCCCAGGCGACCACCATTGACCTTCCCATCCCCGCCTTCCTGCCCAGCGACTACATTGAGGAGCAAAGACTCAGGCTTGCCATCCTCAGGCGCATAGCAAGCCTTAAGGAGGAGGGGGAGGTGGAGGAGTTTGGCGAGGAGCTTGCCGACCGCTTCGGCGAGCCGCCCCGGCCGGTGGAGAACCTGCTCAGGGTGGTGAGGCTGAGGAACCTGGCTACACCCCTGGGCATCTCCACCATCCGCTTTGACGGCAGCCGGGGGTGGCTGGTGATGAGCTTTGCCAAGGGGACGGGCGGCTGGTGGCGGCGGGCGGCTTTGCTTGATCCCCGCTTTGAGGTGGAGCAGGCGGGGGAGGGGACCCTCTGCCTCAGGGTGGGGCCGGAGGAGGAACTTACGGCGGCGGCCGAGGAGGGCTTGAGACTGCTCACCAGGCTCCGGCACACCCCGGGAGTGGGGGCGGGCTAGGGAACAAGAACGCCGGCAGCGGGTCTTTCTGCCCGGGGGGTCTACCATCTGGTAAAGTCTGATGCTGGTGGGCGCTTGGGGAAAGGTGCGGCTGGTCCCCGCCGTGGTCATGATGACCGACCTGGTGGGGTCCACCAAGTATGCCTTCAGGGAGCACAGGCGCCACGACCCGGCCTACTTTGACCTGGTGGACTCCTTTGAGGCGCTGGTCCGCGACGAGCTGGACTCCCTGGTCAACTACCACTACGACCTGGTGGAGAACTTTGACTACCTGATTCAGATTGACCGGGGGGACGAGGCCAACATCTTCTTCTGGCCCAAGCCGGGCTGGGAGGAGCGCTACAACCAGGTGTCGGTCTTTGGCCACCCCCTGTGGGAGCTGCTAAACACCGCCCAGACCATCTCCCAGCGCTGGCTCATCTCCGAGTTCAACCTGGCCCGCATCGCCAAGGGGATGCGGCCCATCGTCTTTGGTACCAGCCTCCACACCGGCCGCATCCGGGTCAAGGCGCGTCCCTACCTGGGGGACCGGGAGCGGCTGGACGGAACAGATCTCATCCTCTCGCGAAACCTGCTGGAGCTGGCCAAGAGCCAGGGGCGCCATACCCGCATCCTGCTCTCCAAGGAGGCCTACCTGGTCACCGAGCGCCACCACTACGGGGGCTACATGTTTCGCGAGTCCTTCTTCTTTGACCAGCTCTGCGGGCCCACCAAGTCATTCCCCAAGCTGGAGGGGCGGGAGCTGATCTTTAAGCTGCGCTACCTGGACTTTCGGGTCTTTCAGCTTCGCATCACCGAGGCCCGTTTCAAGAAGCTCTTTGACCTCTACCTCACCCTGGAGGTGCCCCCGGAGTACTTCTCCCTGCTGGCCCGGGTGGCGATGACCTTCCTTACGGTGGTGAGCAACCAGGAGTTCTATGACAACCAGTTCTTGCGCATGCAGGGTATCCCCTTCCCGGTCTGGACCCGCCGCTACGACTGGGCGGAGGTGCTGGAGAAGCTGGCCCGCCGCCGGCTGGAGAAGGCGCCGGACTCCATCTTTGCCCACTTTGCCCTGGGCCACGCCCTGTTTAAGCAGGGGGACCGGGAGGGGGCACGGCGCCACTTCCTCAGGGTGGAGGAGCTCTACCCCGGGGTGAGCGCGGTGGCCAAGTACCTCGCCCTGCTGGAGGAGGACCCCGAGGAGCGGGTGCGCATCTATGAGCGCATCCTGCCGGGGCACGCCTTCTCGGCGGTAAGACTGGCCGAGTGTGCGGTCCACTGCTTTGACGCCTACCGGAAGACGGGGAAGGAGGCCTACCTGGAGCGTGCCCGGCGGCTGGCCATCCGGGCCGACGAGCTCTACCCCTACATCATCCGGGAGAAGGTGGGGCGCATCTTTGTGGACCTGGTGAAAGAGCTTGGCATCCCCCACCACCAGAAGATAGACCCCCTGTACCTGCGGGGCGCCTAGCAAGGGCCTTCGCTTTCTCCTCCCATTCCCCGCCTACGGCGTGAAGTAGCCCATGCCCACCTTGAGGTGGGGCAGGCCGGGCAGGGGGGCCAGCACCTCGCCCACGATGGTGGCCGCGAAGGCGTGGACCAGGGCGAGGGCGAAGAGGTTGCGGTGGCGAAGGAAGGGAGTGAGCCAGACCGCCTCGGCGATGAAGGTGAGCACCATGAGGCCC
>JALSIF010000022.1 GCA_026981635.1 bacterium
AAGCGAGCTGGTTCAGGTGGCCGAGGTGGGTGGGCTGGACTACCTGCTGCGCAGCGAGAACACCCGCGAGGTGGATCAGGGGCTGGAGTTCTTCATCACCGACCAGCTCCCCGCCGCCTGGGCCCTCTACCGCTTTACCGCAGTTGACCCCGAGACTCCCGACTCGCCCCTAACCATCACCAGCGAGATGTTTCTCTCCCCCGACCAGTTCAGCCAGGAGGACCAGGGCTACTGGATTGGGGTAAGCAACTACACCACCGGTGAGTGGGAGTGGCACGGCCCCTTCCAGCTTCCCGAGCAGCCGGTGGAGCTTGACCCAGCCCAGCGCCACACCTCCCTCAGTGGCAACCTCTACTTCATCCTTCTCCTTAACCTCCACCCCCAGGCGCTCCACCAGTCTTCCACCCTGTGGCGCGACCAGGCTCCTCCCCCCGAGCCTGAGCTGGGCATCCTCTTTGGCCGGGTGTGGGAGGCGGGCAGCCACGGCGAGAAGGGGATTGCCGGCGCCTCCATCAGGCTCTTCGCCCTGGCCCCCGATGGGAGCGAGGAGCTGGTCCAGCAGACCACCTCGGGCGAAAACGGCGAGTACGCCATGGACGGGATAGAGCCGGGCGAGTACCTCCTCTCTACCACCGCCGAGGGCTACCAGCCGCTGGCAGAACAGATAGCAGTCCATGCAGGGGAGAACCCCCACGACATAGAGCTGACTCCCAGTCAGCCCCAGACCGAACCCCATCCCGCCGCCTTGGTGGGCAGGGTGTTTGATGAGACCAATCCCGACCACGGCATTGTGGGAGCGGTGCTCCAGCTCTTCCGTCTGGGGGAGAACGGCAGCGAGGAGTTTGTGGAACAGACCGAATCGGGAGAAAACGGCCACTATGCCTTTGATGGTCTGGAGCCCGGCCTCTACCTGCTCTTCACCGAGCACCCCGACTACATGTCCAAGCTGGAAGAGCTTGAGCTGGCCGCGGGGATCAACGAGCATCCCGTCCCCCTAACTCCGGTTGCACAGCAGAACGGCTACCTCTTCGGCCAGGTCTTTGAGGCGGGCAGCGGGGGGGAGGTGCCCATTCCGGGAGCCCTGGTGCAGCTGCTTCGCCCCCTGCCCGACGGGTCAGAGGAGCTGGTGGACCAGGCCGAGACCGACCAACAGGGCCACTACATCATGGACGGGATTGCTCCCGGCCCCTACCTGGTCAGGGTGAGCCACCCCGATTATGAGACCAGCCTGGACGACCTCTTCATCCACCCGGGGGAGAACCAGTACGACGTTGACCTGGTGCCCAGGGGCGGCGGCGGTGTAGGTGGCGCCTACCTCTTCGGTCAGGTCTTCGTGGCCGGCCACCCCGACCAGCCCGTAGTCGGTGCCCTGCTCAAGCTCTACCGCCTGGGCGAGGACGGGAGCGAGGATTTCGTGGAGCAGACCGAGTCGGGACCGGAGGGTCACTACGCCTTTGACGACCTTGAGCCCGGCCACTATCTCCTGATCACCACCCACCCCGACTACCTGCCGCGGGGGGATCAGCTCCTGCTTGAGGAAGGGGAGAACGAGCACCCAGTTCCCCTCCAGCCTAGGGGTCAGGAGGAGGGTGCCTCCCTCTCCGGCATCGTCTTTGATGCCGATACTTTCCAGCCCCTTGCCGAGACTTGGCTCACCCTGTGGCGCATGGTGGAGGGGGAGTGGGTCCAGGTGGCCGAGACCCAGAGTGGTGAGGGCGGTTTTTACCAGTTTGACCCGGTTGATCCCGGTCCCTACCTGCTCAGGGCAGAGCTTGAGGGATACCAGCCCTACGAGGACGACATCCTCCTGGAGGCGGGAGAAAACTGGCGCGAAGTGCCACTGCATGAGCAGCCTCCCCAGTAGGCCGTTGACCAGCTAGGTAGGGAGATTGGATCCCTGGCAGGGATGGTGGAAGGCCCGCCCTAGCAGGCGTAGGGCGGGCTTTCCTCCCCTCCCTCCCCGCCCATAAGCTGGTGACGAAATGGCTCTAGCCCCCCCAGCCTGATCTGCTCGGCCAGCAGTTCCTCCCGCTCCTTCAGGCCCAGCTTCCAGTCAACTATGGCCAGCAGGGAGCGAAGCTCCTCCTCCATGTGGCGGATGGGCTCTGCCAGCAGGGTGGTGAGGATGTGCTTGGCCTTGGAGGGGCTGCCCGCCGCAGTTTCCACCAGGGCCTGAAAAATGAGGGCGTTGCGGCGGGCGAAGGGGTCGCTGGGCAGGCTCCCGCACTCTTCCACCGACCGCATGATGCTTAGGGCCTGCTGGGGAAGCCCCTCCAGCATCTTGAAGTAGGCCAGCTGAATGAGCACCATCCCCGTCTGTTCGGCATCCATCCCCTTGAGGTCGGTAAGCAGGGTGCGCAGTTCAAGCTCCGCCTCCTCCCGCTTTCCCCTGAGAAAGAGCACATAGCCCAGGTTGATCTTGGTACAGGTCTCATAGCGGCGGGCGGTGGCTAGATCGGGGTGGCGTTTGAGCAGTCGGGCCACCCTGCTAAGCAGCTCCTCCGCCTCCTCCAGTCTCCCCTGCTCCGCCATCGGGATGCCCAGCTGGCTGAGGGCTGAGATCAGCCTGAGGTCCAGGTAGCCCCGCTCAATCAGAGCCTCTAGGTGATCGGTCAGGCCGAGCGCCCGTTCCCCTTCCTTGGCATCCAGGCAGGCCCTGACCGCCCGCTCAATGGCCTCAAACAGCTCCTCCACCCTATGGCCGCGGCGGGGCAGTTCGCCCCTCTGCTCGCTGCGGGAAAGCTCAATCTGCATCCGCCCCAACTCCTCCGGCGGTGCCATCTCCTCCACCATAAGCACCAGCTCGTGGGGGGCAAGCCTTCCCAGGTGAGCGATGATTTGGATCGCCTGGCGGAGGCCTGCACTGGCAGGAGTGGCTTCAGTACCGCCGCGGACAAGGCCGGAGATCTCCCTACCCAGCCGAATCACCTCGGTGATGAGGCCGAGCTTCTCATCCTTGGAAAGGGACTTGTCCGGTCGCCCTTCCCCCCAACTGGCAGGCTCCCTTCTCACGGCAGGCTAGTTAGTGAAAGATGTTATCTCAAACTCACGTTCGTTACCAGTTATACGACCCCGGAAGGGTCCGGGGTGGGAGTGGGCGGCCGGCCTCAGCCCCCTTCCCCCTCTCCGGGCAGCTTCAGCCCCTCCAGTGCCTCCGCATACTTGGGCGGCATCTTGGGTGAGACGGCGAGCATCTGGGGGATGGGGTAGCGCACCCCGTGCTCGTGGGTCTTCTCCAGTCCGGTGATGATCCTTTCTGCCCAGTGGGGTGGGAAGGCGAAGGCCATCTCGTGGTCCTGGGCCCCGCCAAACACCCGGTCGCCGTTGCAAGGGAGCACCATGTGGGGCCGGTTTATCCTGAGCGTCTCTATGACCAGGTCGGCGCAGTCCAGCCTTCCAAATGCTCTCCCCTCCACCGCCTCTCCGGTGTGGTAGGCCACCGCCTGCACCAGCCGCATGATCTGGGCCGAGTTGCCGTAGAGGGCGATGACCATGGGCTCAAAGCTGGTGCGAAAGAGAGGCGCCACCACCAGCCGGTCATACTTTCCCGCCGGCAGGCGGGGGTGGTTGGCCTCCCACCGGCGGGCCACCTCCGGGTCGTCGCAGAAGAAGCCAAGCAGGGTCTGCCCCTCCAGGTAGGCCTGGGAAGGCTCCCGGAAGCCGAAGGCCACCGCCGCCAGGGGGCAGGTGATGGTCTGCCGGTCCACCGCCACCACCCAGCCGTAGCGACGGGCTATCCCCACCGCCTGGCAGGCGATGATGGAGGCGCCAAGCTTCTGGCTGGTCTTGCACCGCTCGGGCAGCGGCTCCCCTGGCTCAAGCAGCCTTGCCGCAATGGGGAAGGTTTCCGGTCTGACATATAAGGCTAGCGCCTGGTCCAGCCGGCGGATAAGCTCTGCCGTCTGCTGGCTGATTCCCGCTCCGCCCTGCTCGTCCATGCCCTCATCATATCGCCTGCCGCTCCCGTGAACCCAACCCATTACCCGCCGTCACTAACCTGGGGAAAGGAAAAGCCCCCCTAGGGTGGTAGGATTTAGCAGCAGCTAGTTGGAAAAATCTCCCAAGGAGACAGGTGCGATGAGCTTTCTTCAGCAGGAGCGAGCCAGGCTTGAAGCACTGGGCTATCCCCTGAGCGTCGCCCAGGAAGGGGGCGAGGCCCTCTCCGTCTTCCTCAGCCGGGTCTACAGCTGGCTTTTGGGCGGCATCGTGGTGGCCGGAGCGGTGGCCTGGTGGTTTGCTGCCACCGGCTTTGCCCTGGTGCTGATGAAGATGGGCGCCCTCCTCTACTTCATCATCGCCTTGGGCGTCCTCTTCGGCACCCTCTTCTTCGCCCAGGCGGTCCGCCACAGCTCTCCCCTAAACATGGTTGCCTACGCTCTCATGGCCGCCGCCTTCGGCTTCATCGCCAGCCCCCTGATCATGTATGCCCTGGCCATCGGCCAGTCGGCCATCGTGCTTCAGGCCCTGGCCATTACCGCCGCCGCCTTTGTGGGCCTTACCGTCTGGGCCTACACCTCCCGAACCGACTTCTCCTTCCTGCGCGGCTTTCTCTGGGCCGGCTTCTGGGTGATTCTGGCCATCGGGGTGGTCTTTATCTTCCTGCCCCCCAGCAGAACCGCCGATATCCTGTGGAGCGGGGCGGGGGCGCTGCTCTTTGCCGGCTTTACCCTCTATGACACCCAGAAGATCATCCGGGTCTACCCCCGCGACGAGCACGTGGCCGCCGCCATCCAGCTCCTGATTGACTTCGTAAACCTCTTCCTCTTCATCCTGCGTCTCCTGCTTGCCACCCAGCGCCGCTGATCTATGGGAAGTCCCCCCACCTTTCTTTGAAAAAACCGTAATCAGGTGATAAACTCAATTCACCTCATATTTACTGGGAGGAGGTCCGATGAAGCGAACCGAGTGGGCTTTCCTCATTCTCCGAGTGGTGGTGGGTCTTTCCTTCATCTTCTTTGGGGGTCAGAAGCTCTTTGGCCTCTTTGGCGGTCCCGGCTTCCAGGGCTGGTCGGGCTTTGTCCAGGGAATGGGAGGCATCCCCGGCTTCCTAAAACCCCTCACCATCTACTTGGTGCCGGTGTTTGAGTTCTTCGGTGGCCTCTTTGTGCTGGTGGGATTTCTCACCCGCTGGAGCGCCCTGGCCTTGGTGCTGGTGATGATCGGCGCCATCCTCTTCGTCAACTTCCCCAAGGGCTTCTACAACCCCCAGGGCGGGGGCTGGGTGCTCCCCCTCACCTTCCTCGCCATGTCCCTGGCCATCCTACTGGGCGAGCACCGCTACACCCTGGACGAGACCCTGTTTAAGGGAGGTCAGGCTTCCTCGGCGGGTTCATCTTCCGGGGCCGCTGAGAGCTAGCCGGCCCGTAGAAAACCCCGGCGGGGTTTTAGAACAGGTTCCCCCTTGCGGGGGTCTAAACTAGTGGCATGGGTGGAGGAGTAACCCTTGAGCTTCCCCAGCGCTCCCTCTTCACTGAGGACTGGCAGGAGCTTAAACGGGTATCTCTGGGAGAGAAGGAGCTGAGGGAGGAGCTTGAGGGCCTCGCCCAGAGCCAGGGCAACCCCTTCCTCCTCTACCAGGCGGAACTTGAACCCGGCCTTGACCTTCCCACCCACGCCCACGCCGAGTCCCGCGCCCTGGCCGTAACCAAGGGTGGCATGAAGGTCTATGCCGGCGGACACCTCTACGAGCTCTCCCCGGGTGATGTGCTCATCGTTCCCTCCCTTACCCCCCACCGCATAGAGGCCGACCCCGAGCAGGGGGTAGCCTACACGGTGATCACCCGCCGCTAGGGACCGGGAAGAGCCCCCTCTCCCTGCCCAGCAGAACAAGTTTCCCCCCGGGGCGTCTATCTAGCTAGCTTTGCGCGGCCACACTCGGCCAAGGAGGAACGATCATGAAGCGAAGGGTGTTGGGTGGGCTTGCCCTGTTGGTGATGGTGCTGGTGGTCGCTCTTCCCATGGGCGCCCGGGCCCAGTTTGGCGACCTCTTGGAGACCCTGCTCAAGGTCGGCGGGGTGGGCCTGATTGTGGACACCTACGGGGAGAAGATTGACCACCTGCTCAACGAGGTGCTGGACAATAGGGGAATCCCCCGCGAAGAGGCCACCAAGGTGGTCCCCATCCTCTCCCTGGGGCGGGGCGGTTACATCGGCCTGGCCCAGGTGGGCGGCCCCAAGGAGAAGGTGGAGCAGGTTGAGGCGGTGGTCCAGCTTGAAGCGGAGCTCATCGGCAACAAGCTCCGCGCCAAGGTGCTGGTGCCGG